>NZ_JBAVMX010000001.1:0-8125 GCF_049690535.1 Methanoregula sp.
GTGCATATAATCCTGACAAATCTCGCGCGGGAGGAGTTGCCACGCATCACATCATTTCCATCGGGGATTTTGACCGCAGCGCAATCGATCGTCTGCTGGATCATGCACAACAGATCGAGAAACAGAAGTATACCAAAAATGCTCTTGACGGCAAGATCCTTGCCGTCCTCTTTTTTGAACCCAGTACCCGGACCAGAATGTCCTTTGAATCCGCGATGGCGCGTCTCGGCGGCACCTCCATCTCGGTGAGCAGCGTCGAGGCCTGTTCGATGGCAAAGGGCGAGACCCTGGCCGACACGATCCGGGTGGTGAGCGGATACGCGGATGCGATTGTCATCCGCCACCCGAAAGAGGGCGCGGCGCGGCTCGCGTCGGAGTTTGCGAAAGTGCCGGTCATCAACGCCGGGGACGGTGCCGGCCAGCACCCGTCCCAGACGCTCCTCGACCTGTACACGATCCGCCAGTCGATGAAGATCGACGGGATCGATGTGGCGCTGGTGGGCGACCTGCGGTACGGGAGGACAGCGCACTCGCTCGCCTCCGCCCTCTCCCTCTACGGCGTCCGGCTCCACACGATCTCGCCCCCCGGTCTCGAACTGCCCCCGTCCCTCGCAAGTTCCCTCATCGGGAAGGGCATGGAGATTGTCGCGCACAACAGCATCGAAGATGTCATAAAAGACGTTGATGTCCTCTACGTGACCCGGATCCAGCGGGAACGGTTCCCGGACTCGACCTCGTACTTCAATGTCGCCTCCAGTTACCGGATCACCCCGGAACTCCTTGCCGGGGCAAAAAAGCACCTGATCGTCCTCCACCCGCTCCCCCGGGTGGACGAGATTGACCCGCGCCTCGACGCCTCGCCCCATGCCCGGTACTTCGAGCAGTCGAAGAACGGGGTGCCGGTGAGGATGGCCATGCTGCTGGATGTGATAGGATGAAACATATCGTACCCGCAGAGACGAGCGACGATGAGGGCGAAGGGCTCCTTGTCCGGCGGATCAAAAACGGTACCGTGATCGACCATATCGACGGCGGCGAGGCGCTCAACGTGGTAAAGATCCTCGGAATCGTCGGGACGACCGCGGAGGCGCTCTCGATCGCGACCAATGTCCCCAGCAAGGACATGGGTAAGAAGGACATCGTCAAGATCTCCAACCGGGAGCTCTCGAAAGAAGAGGTGGATCGGATCGCGCTCATCTCCCCCCGGGCGACCATCAATATTATCCGTAATTTCAAGGTCTGCGAAAAACAGGGAGTCGAGATCCCGACGCTGATCGTGGGCAGCGTGCGGTGCCCGAACCCCGGCTGTATCACCCGGACGAACGAGCCGATAAAAAGCAGGTTCGAGGTGCTGCCGGACGGGAAAGGGCTGCGCTGCCTCTACTGCGATTCGGTCATCACAAAAGATCTGACCAGTTACATCATATGACGGGGCGTCCGTGCGGCACAGCCCACCGTTGATGTATCCTATTTTTCCCGTTATTTCGTATTATCCGGATTTTTCCGTGGCCATCAGATGCCCATGCACATCGATCTCGCCACGCCAGATCCGGGTCGATGAGATCCAGCGGCCGTCCTCGGCGAGCACGCAGGTGATCTGGTGGATGTCCACCTTGCGCAGATTCTTCTCGCGGCGCATCCGGTTGATCTCGACTGCGACCGGCAGCGTCTCCTCGGACACGACAATCGCATCGAAATCAGTATCGAGCGCCGAACCGAACCGGTCGCTGAGCGGTTCGACCTCCCAGTGCGTCGCATACTTGTTCCCGGCGGCGTTGGTGGTGATGCCTCCCGCGATGAATGTCTCAAGGTCGGCCTTGCGTTCGGCAAAGGGATGGATCGGGTGCGTCTTCCTGCTTGCAAACGCATCCGTCGTAAGGCCAATCACGACCTGCCCATCAGGACCGGCAAGCGCAAACGACCGTGTCAGGAGGCGCTTGTGACCGTCGTGCAATGGGTCAAACGTGCCCCCTACCATAACCTTCATACTGTCTGTACGTTAAGTTCCTATGATAATATGGGTATGGATGGGAAGATCGCTGGCACACCGCTCTGGTGTGCGCCCAATGCAACGGTCATCGGCAGGGTCACGTTCGGGAAGGATGTCGGCATCTGGTTTGGCGCGGTCATCCGGGCCGACAAGGACCGGATCATCATCGGCGACCGGTCGAATATCCAAGACAACTGCGTTGTTCACACGAGCGCCGGCTTCCCGACGACGCTCGGAAGCGACGTCTCCGTTGGCCACGGGGCGATCCTCCACGGCTGCACCATCCGTGACCGGGTGCTGGTCGGCATGGGAGCGATCGTCTTAAACGGTGCGGTCATCGGGGAGGATTCCCTGATCGGGGCGGGGGCCGTTGTCACCGAGAGCATGCAGGTCCCGCCCGGGTCGGTCGTGCTCGGCGTGCCCGGGAAGGTGCTCAAAGAGACCACCCCTGCTCAGCGTGCGCACATCCTTGAAAATGCGCGGTCCTATGTCAGGCTTGCCGGGGAATACACCCATGGGTGACGTGGTCGTCATCGGGGCCGGGGTCTCCGGCATCCAGGCAGCGCTCGATCTCGCCAACCACGGTGTCACCGTACACCTGGTAGAAAGGGAGCCCACCATCGGCGGCCATATGGCGCAGCTTGATAAGACCTTTCCGACAAACGACTGCTCCATGTGCATCCTCTCACCGAAGATGGTGGAGGTGCAAAGGCACGCAAATATCCGGATCCATACCCTTTCAGAAGTGGAAAAAATTGAAGGCGATGCCGGGCACTTCCGGGTTACCATCCGCGAGCACCCCCGTTACATCGACATGGACGCCTGCACCGGCTGCGGCGACTGTATCGAGATCTGCCCGGTCGAGGTCTACAACCGGTTCGACGCCGGGGTCGGGGTACGAAAAGCGATCTACAAGCCCCACCCGCAGGTGGTCCCAGACCGGGTGGTCAAGGACACGGAGCACTGTATCGAGTGCGGGCTCTGCTACGATGCCTGCGGACCGCGGGCGATCCTGCACGAGGACGCGGAAAAAGAGCACGTTGTTGATGCCGCAGCCATTGTCGTCACCACCGGGTACGACATTTTTGATGCAAGGAAAAAATCCCCGCTCGGGTACCTGAAGTTCCCCGATGTGGTGACGAGCCTCGAACTGGAGCGGATGATCAACGCAAGCGGCCCGACCGGAGGGAAGATCCGACGTTTGAGCGACGGAAAAGAGCCGAAGAGCATTGTCTTTATCCAGTGCGTCGGTTCGCGGGACATGCCCCTGAAACGCCCGTACTGCTCCTGCGTCTGCTGCATGCAGGCAATTAAGAACGCGATGCTCATACGGGAGAAGCATCCGGAGATTGAGGTCACGATCTTCTACATGGACATCCGTGCTTATGGCAAAGGCTACGAGGAGTACTACGAGCGGGCAAAAGGGGTCGGTGTCCGGTTCCTGCGAGGGATGCCCTCTGACGTGCATGCCGACAACAACGGGAGCGGCATGTGCTTCCAGGTGGAGAACACCGAGACGGGTGGTGTGACCGTGCTCCACCCGGATCTTCTCGTCCTCTCCGTGGGCATCCAGCCGACGGATGCGACGGCAGCACTCGCTGGAAAACTGGGCCTTCCCTTAGAAGAGACCGGGTTCATCCGGTCGGTGCACGATGCGATGGATACCGTGGGCACGATACGGCCGGGCATCTACGTGGCCGGCGCTGCAATCGCGCCAAAGGATATACCTGACAGCGTGGCCTCTAGTGAATCGGCGGCGATGCGAGCGTTCATCGACGCAAAAAAAGCAACAGCTGCAAGGGTGCGATCCCGGTGAAAGAGACCGCCACTCTCTGGTGGGACGATGAACTTGCCGGGATCCGGTACATCGACCAGACCCTGCTTCCCACGAAGTATGCGATTGTCAGGTGCACGAGCGTCGACCGTCTTATCACTGCGATCAAACGGCTGGAGATCCGGGGCGCGCCAGCACTCGGGGTTGCCGGGGGATACGGGGTCGCCCTTGCAGCGAACTTATGCACCGAAGTATCGTTGAACGCGTTTACCCGTAAGGTCCAGAAGGAGTCAGGACGTATCCGGGAGAGCCGGCCGACGGCAGTCAACCTGAGCTGGGGTGTCGACCGGGTGCTTGCCCGGATGCTTGCCGTAACCGATGCGGCATCCGCACAAAAAGCGGCCCTTGCCGAAGCAACGGCAATCGCCGCGGAAGATACCCGGTGCTGCCACGCGATCGGCGATTACGGGGCCGCACTCCTCCCGGATCCCTGCACCGTGCTCACGCACTGCAACGCGGGAGCCCTTGCCTGCTCCACGTGGGGGACGGCACTCGGCGTGGTCCGGTCTGCGGTCGCGGCCGGGAAACATGTGAAGGTGATCGCCTGCGAGACCCGGCCGCTCCTCCAGGGCGCCCGGCTCACTGCGTGGGAACTTGCCCGTGACGGGATCGATGTCACGGTCATTACCGATTCAACCGCCGCTCATATCATGCGCACCGGGAAGATAGATGCCGTGATCGTCGGGGCAGACCGGATCACCGGTGATGCAGTCTTCAACAAGATCGGCACCTACATGCATGCTGTCTGCGCCCGCCACCACGGCATCCCGTTCTATGTCGCCGCGCCGCTCTCCACCTTCGATGCCACCCGGACCGAGCGGGAGGTAACCATCGAGGAACGGGGGCGCGATGAACTTGCGGTCATGGGAAACCGCACCCTGATCCCGGACGGCGTGCCAGTGAAGAACTATGCCTTCGATGCGACACCCATGAACCTTATCAGTGCGATCATCACGGATACGGGCGTCGTCCGGCCACCGCTCGATATCAGCGCACTCTTATCTGAAAACAACGCCCACTCATCTTAACAAAAAGGATCTGCCTGCAATGGATTTCGATCTCGGCCCCTGGCACAGCGTTGTGTTTATTATCGGCGAAGCAACCGTCATTTTTATCCTTGCGGCACTCCTGATATCGTTTGTCCTTGTCGTCATCTCCCTGTACTCGATAAAGAAAGGGCGCCTGTACTTCCCCCGGCTCATCAAGGCAGGGATCGTCTTTCTTGAAGGGTTCATGAAAGGGTTCTTCCGGCTTCTCGGCCTCGAAGACAAGGAGATGCTCACGTTTCTTATCAAGATCCACAACACGATGAACGCGAGTGCATTCTCCCGGGTTCCCCTGCCGGAGCGGGCGGTTTTTTTCCCCCAGTGCCTGCGATCCGCCAAGTGCCCGGCCCACCTTACCCCTGAGGGCCTCAAATGCGTGAACTGCGGGCAGTGCACGGTAGGCGAGGCCCGGATCTCCTTAGAAAAAATGGGATACCGGGTCTTCATCATACCGGGATCGTCGTTTATCAAACGGATGGTCAAAAAATACCACCCGAAGGCAATCATCGGCGTCGGCTGCCTGACCGAGGTAAAAGAAGGGGTCGACATGGCCGATAAGATCGGCCTGATTGCGATGGGCGTGGTGACCATTAAGGAAGGATGCGTGGAAACGCTGGTCAACTGGCAGGATATCTACGATGTTGCAACGCTGGGGCTCGAACCGGCATCAGTTCCCGATGACTTTCATGCTCTTGCCGGTTAACTTCCCGCTCTTTATTTTCCCGTGAACAAGGATCGCATCGCTGCTCGTCACATCCCCGACACGGACATCGGGCCTGATTATTACCTTCCCGCCGGCCTCAACTGAATAGACCACGCAGTGATCGAGAAGGGTAACATCGCCGGCAGCCACGAGCGGCCCTTTGACCCGGGCATGGCTCCCGATGATCGCGCTCCCGCATTCCACATCGAGGGCCACGCTCGACTTCATCCCCAGTTCAAGTCTCCCGGTGACAACGAGCCTCCCCCAGAAATGGGTCCGGGCGGGAACAACAAAATCGCCATCGATCCTGACATTGCCTTCGTAATACGACCCTTTGGGGGCATAGTACGTGCTGCCTTTCCGGATGACGTTTGCCATAAAGTGTATCAAGGTAGATGAGGCATGGCCTTGTGCATAAAGGTTGTTGTCACCGGCTCCACGCGACAGGTTAAAGGTACACGGCTGACAGCGTGAATACCACAAGGGAGGCAAACATCCCGATCTTGAGAAGGCCGGTCGATCCGGCCGCTTTGAGCCGGGCGGAGTCCGTGCAGCCGAGCGCTCTGCCTGCTGCAACGAGGATGATGAGGTCTACAAGAGTGATACCGGCGAGATACCATGCCCCCCACCAGAAATACGGCAGCATGCTTGCGGCAACGGCCACAACTGCAAAGACGAATGCGAGAAGAGCAGTCTTCCGTACCCCGATCCGGATGGGAAGGGTATCGGCACCCCCGGCGCGGTCCCCTTCGATGTCCTCGGCATCCTTCAAGAGTTCCCGGGCAAGCATCGCAAGGAACGTGATTACCGCGACCGGCAGCATGTCAATCAGCCGGTTCCCACCGGCGAGTGCCCCGCCAAAGAGGAAGATGCTTGCCGCAAGATACGAGACCGCAACGTTCCCGAAAAAAGGCGTACTCTTGAGCCGGGCCGCGTAGGCGACAAGGAGGAGTGCATTAAACAATGCGATAGCAAGGCAGAGCGGCGCCGTAAAACCGGCGAGCAGAACTCCCAAGAAAAACAGGACTCCCGCGTACACCAGTGCGGCATCCCTGCTTACGGCACCGGATGGGATCGGGCGCGCCGGGCGGTTTATCGCGTCGATCCCTGCATCAAAATAATCGTTGATCACGTTCCCGGCTGCGGTAATAAGGGTGACAACGACCATGAGCAGGATGACACCGGGCACGAGCGTGCCGGTCGCGATAAGGTACGCGACGATTGCGGCAAGCCCGGCGACAACCGAATTTGCCGGCCGGGTAATCGTGAAAAATCCTGCGAGGCCCATATTCTAGGGATCTGGTATCTGGCCGTTGGGTAATTAACCTGCCTGACCTGCGTACCGTTCCAAATACGACCGGGCCGGGCGCTGTATCTTCGGTACCGGAGCCATGGAAGGCTGCGAAGAAAAGAAAAAGATCAGGTGAACGCCGCAGGATTCAGCGTCCATGCAGCAGAGAATTCTACAGGAGTCTGTTTGGTGAGCGGCTCTGTGACAAAGAAAACTTCAAGAGTAGCCCCATTGGCCAGTGCCGCGTAATCCTTGTCCGAATCAATGACCACATAATCCCGCGGGGTATCACTGACCCCCGGCATGAGGATGGCAGTCTCTGCACCGGATCCATTATGGGAGAGACCGATACCCCCGTAAGAGACCCCTTGTGCATCCGTAATCCTGCTGAACCATCGCAACTGGAGGGGCGTGGTCCCGGTATTTTTCGCGTCTATGTAGATGTCAACCTCAGGATTACCGGATTGCGACCGGCCGGGCGTGATCTGCTCGATTGTGGCATTGACGGAGTACGTCCCGTTTACCAGCACAGCAGTCTCATACTGGTTTAATACCGGGTGGCCCGTGGCACTGACAGCGCTGGTGCCACCGGAGACCCCGGAGGCAGTCGGGTTACCAGAGGGCAGGGTTGTGCAGCCGGCAACGAGGAGCAGGCTGACGCAAAGGATCAATAAGGTACAAATGATACCACATTTCATGGGTTCACCTCTTTTTATGATGCAGAATATTTTTTTCATTTTTCCTAAAAAAAAATTTCGTGAAGACACTACCGAAATGTACCCGGAATGATTGACTCGTTCATAAAAAAGAGCGGGATGTTACGGGCGAGGGGGGATTTGAACCCCCGACCATTAGCTTAGGAGGCTAACGCTCTATCCGGACTAAGCCACTCGCCCACTGCTCATACCAATTGCAGGGGAATATGTATAAGTTTTGCGCGCTTCAACATCTCTCCCGCAATGGACGTAATCGAGGCAACGGAAGGAAAAACGACGTTTTTTGTCCCGGTCCAGGACAACCGGGAACAGTTCCCGCCCGGCACTGCCCCGGTCTTTTTCAACCGCCGGATGGAGCTCAACCGGGACTCAACCATTCTTCTCCTCTCGGTGCTCAAACCCTCCGACTATATCGATGCGATGGGAGCGACCGGGGTCCGGGGGCTCCGGGTCGCAAACGAGTGCGGGATCCCGGTCACGATAAACGACAAGGACCCGGAAGCGATCCCCTTAATTGAGAGAAACGTGGCCCGGTCCGGCCTTCC
>NZ_JBAVMX010000002.1:0-7638 GCF_049690535.1 Methanoregula sp.
GGCCCCCTCATGCAGCGGGAAGAGACGCTCAACGAGGCGCTTGTCCGGTACCAGCAGTGGTACGGCGCACCGGCTGCATTTACCCGGGGCACCGTGCATGTAACCGTCCAGCAGAGCCTGTCCGGGCCCGCAGAACCTGTAGCACCTGTCCCCCCCGCTGAACCGGCAGTGCCGGCAGAACCCGTCGATATCGAAGCGGAGGATCGTACCCGTTTCTTTGCAGAGTTCGGCCAGAAACTTACGGGTACCAGGATCATCTTCCGGCCCGATGCAACCATATTCGAGACCGTTACGTTCGATTATGACACCCTTGCCACCCGGCTCCGCGAGCTGGCTTTCTTAAACGCCGGCCTTACCATCAGTATTACGGATGAACGGACCGGCGCCCGCGCTTCTTATTGCACCGGCGGGCTCTCGGAATTTGTGAAATACTTAAACGAAGGGACCGAGTGCCTCCACCCTGTCCCTATCGATATCACCCAGAAGGACCCCGAGAATAAGGTTGAGATCGAAGTCGCCCTCCAGTACACAACGGGATACGATGAGAAGGTGTATTCCTATGTCAACAGCGTCAACACCCGCGAGGGCGGCACTCATCTCGAAGGGTTCCGGAGCGCGATCACCCGGGCCATCAACACGGTCGCAAAGCGCAATAACCTCATAAAAGAGAATGCGGCGCTCACGCTCCGGGGTGAGGATGTCCGTGAAGGTATGACTTCGGTGATCTCGGTCAAGATGGCAAACCCCCAGTTCGAGGGCCAGACCAAGATGCGCCTTGGGAACAGCAATATTAAGGGCATCGTGGATTCGCTCGTCTATGCGGCGCTCAGCCAGTATTTTGATGAGAACCCCAAGGTGCTTGCCATCATTATCGAAAAAGCGCTCTCGGCCGCAAAGGCACGCGAGGCAGCGCGGAATGCCCGGGAACTCGCACGCCGCAAGAGCTCACTGGAGAGCTCCGGCCTCCCCGGCAAGCTTGCCGACTGCTCGGAACGCGATCCCCAGAAAAGCGAGATCTATATCGTGGAAGGGGACTCGGCAGGTGGCAGCGCAAAGCAGGGCCGGGACAGAAAGTTCCAGGCAATCCTCCCCCTCCGCGGAAAGATCCTCAACGTGGAAAAGGCAGGAGAGCACCAGATCTTAAAGAACGCCGAGATCCAAACGCTAATCTCCGCGATCGGGACCGGTATCGGTGACAAGTTCGATGTCGAGCGGGCACGGTACCACCATATCGTGATCATGACCGATGCCGATGTCGACGGTGCGCATATCAGGACGCTCCTTTTGACCTTCTTCTACCGGTACATGCTCAAAGTCATCGAGGCAGGGTATGTGTATATCGCCCAGCCCCCTCTCTTCCGGATCGCACGGGGAAAAGAGGAAAAATACGCGTTTACCGAAGAGGACATGAAAAAACTCTCCGCCGAGATGGGAGAGAAGGGAGTCTCTGTCCAGCGGTACAAGGGTCTTGGTGAGATGAATGCCCAGCAGCTCTGGGATACGACCATGAGCCCCGAGCACCGGATCTTCCGGCAGGTCAATATCGAGGATGCCATGGAAGCAAACGAGATCTTCAAGACGCTCATGGGAAAGGACGTAGACATACGAAAAGAGTTCATCATGCGCCATGCAAAGGAGGTGACCAACCTTGACATCTGAAGGCGACATGCCCCCTGCATTCGGCCCGCTCACCCACCGGGTCGAGCCGATCAGTATCGAAAAAGAGATGAAGGTCGCGTATATCAACTACGCGATGAGCGTCATCATCGGGCGTGCGATCCCCGATGCCCGGGACGGTCTCAAGCCGGTTCACCGCCGGTCGCTCTTTGCCATGTGGGAGATGGGTAACACCTCTGACAAGCCCACGAAAAAGAGCGCGAGAGTCGTCGGTGAAGTGATGGGTAAGTTCCACCCGCACGGCGACTCATCCATCTACGACACGATTGTCAAGATGGCCCAGCCCTTCTCCTACCGGTATATGCCCGTGCTGGGGCAGGGAAACTTCGGATCGATAGACGGCGACTCTGCGGCAGCAAGCAGGTATACCGAAGTCAAGCTTACCCCCTTTGCCGAGGAGATGTTAAAGGACATCGAGAAGGAGACGGTCGACTTCGTTCCCAACTACGATGAATCCCTCAAGGAACCGACCGTGCTCCCCGCGAAAATACCGGAACTTCTCGTGAACGGGACTGACGGTATCGCGGTCGGTATGGCGACAAAGATGCCGCCCCACAACCTCCGCGAGGTCTGTGCAGCGGTCATAAAATACCTCGAAAACCCGGAGGTTCCCGTAGAGGATCTCATGAGGGTCATGCCGGGCCCGGACTTCCCGACCGGTGGGATCATGATGGGCACCGACGGGGTCAAAACTGCGTATATGACCGGGCAGGGCCGGGTCATCGTCCGCGGTGTGGCGACGATCGAAGAGTCAGAGGGTGGCAACCGGGGCGACCGGATCATCGTCACCGAGCTCCCGTACCAGGTGAACAAGGCCCAGTGGATCGAGGGCATTGCAAACATGGTAAAGGAGAAACGGCTTGACGGCATCTCCGATCTCCGGGATGAGTCTGACAAGGAAGGTATCCGGGTCGTCTTCGAACTCAGGAAAGGCACAATGGCGCCGGTCATCCTGAATAATCTCTACCGTCACACGGCGCTCGAATCCAGTTTCTGGGTGATCAACCTTGCAATCGTGGATGGCCAGCCCCGGGTGCTCACGCTGCACGGCCTTCTTGCCACGTTTGTCCAGCACCGGATCGAAGTGATCCGGCGCCGTTCCGAGTTTGATCTTAAAAAGGCGCAGGAGAGAGTCCACATTCTCGAAGGTCTCCTCCTCGCACTCGCGCGGATCGACGAAGTGATCGCCGCGATACGGGGGTCCGACACGGTCGAGAACGCCCGGCTCACGCTCATTTCCCGGTTCGGGCTTGACGAACTGCAGGCAAATGCGATCCTCCAGATGCAGCTGCGCCGTCTCGCGGCCCTTGAGCAGCAGAAAATAACCGATGAAAAAACCGGTCTTGTTACCGAAATCGCCCGGCTCACTGCTCTCATCTCAAGCGAAACCACGATAAAAGACGAGATCCGGCGGGAGACTACCGAGATTGCTGAGAAGTTCGGTGATAAGAGAAGGACGCAAATTGCAAGCGCGACCGGCGACCTCACGACCGAAGACCTGATCGAGGACAAGACAGTCCTTGTTTCCATCACCACGGCAAATTACATCAAGCGCATCGATCTTGACACCTACCGCCAGCAGCGCCGGGGCGGCAAGGGTATCACCGGCATGACCACAAAAGAGGAGGACTTTGTCGATTCGATCTTTGTTGCCGGGATGAAGGACTACCTGCTCTGTTTCACGAACCTCGGCAGGGTCTACTGGCTCAAGGTCTACGAGATACCCGAGAGTTCGCGGATTGCAAAGGGCAAACCGATCGTCAATCTCCTGAACTTAAAAGAGGAGGTCGTGACGGCCGTGATTCCGATCCGCGAGTTCCGCGAGGACCGGTTCCTCCTCTTTGCGACAAAACTCGGACAGGTCATCAAGATTCCCCAGACCGAGTTCTCCTTCCCCCGGTCTGTCGGGACAAACGCGATCAAGCTGAAGGATAATGATCAGCTGGTTGAAGTGATCTCGACAAACGGCACGAATGAACTCGTGCTCACCTCCCGGTTTGGCCAGAGCCTCCGGTTCCACGAGGAGACCGTGCGGACTGTCCGAAGGAATGCGTATGGTGTGAGAGGTATGAAACTGCGGGGCGGGGATACGGTTGTCGCAGTCACCCTGCTTGAAAAAGATCACCTGCTCACCATATCCGATGTCGGTTTCGGAAAGAGATCCGAATTTGACGAGTTCCGCGGGCATGGGAGGGGAACGATGGGCGTCCGGAATATCCTGCTTGAACGGGAAGCGGTCGTCATTATGTCCCGTGCCGTCTCGGACACTGATGGGATTGTCGTGATGACAGCAGCAGGAGTCGTCATACGGACCCGGGTAAGCGAAGTGAGGATCGTCGGGCGGGGAACAAAAGGTGTCCGGATCATGCGCCTTGACGAGAACGATAAAGTGGTCGGTGTCGCTATCGTACAGCCGGAGCCTGACATCATAGAAGAGCCTGACCCCGATGCACCTGCTGCACCGTAATTGCACTCCCTCTTTTTTCGTCAGGTTTCCTTTTGGATCCTGATCAGAACCTATTTCAGGTGTCTTTTCCTAGACTCGTCTACGGATTGATCGCTTGACACTCCTGCACCGTGACCATGCACTGACCGAACTATATGGTCTCTTCCTCATTGCCCTGTTGATCAGTGCTGTGGCGATCATTATCTTTGCAGTTTCGAGTGGTTTTGTAACTTCTCTCCTCCAGAAACCCCCGGTATTTGCCGTTCAGGCAAAGAGCACCTCCCCGTACTCAGACATAAACGTCATCAGCCTGTACCACATGGAAGGCGATCCTGTGGCCCTCTCCAACCTTTCAGTAACGGGAACAGCATCTGGTATTTTTTTTATCCTTGAGTCACCACGCCGCGACAAAATCATGGTCTACCCATCCCCGGTCCTGACCGGCAATCCCTGGGCCAATGGTGGGACCGCCACCATTTACTATGATGGTTCACGCTTCCTTGTGACCGATGATATTGCGACCCTTATTGCAAAAAACGGATCCGGGGCAATCAGGGATATGCCATCAGGAATCTGGATCGTGTACATCACGGACCAGAAAACGCAGGTCGTCGTGAACTCACTGACTGTAACGGTATGAAAATTATCTGACTCCCTGCTAAAAAGGAAGGTCTGATATCATGTTCAGGAAAGTTATCCATGTGTCCACCCGGCGCGAAGGGGAGATCATCGACCTGACACCGCAGGTGGCAGCAGTTGTCCGCGAGAGCGCCATACGGGACGGACTCGTGCACCTGTTCGTACAGCACTCGACAGCCGCGCTCACCACGATCGAGTGCGAGCCCGGCGTGCTTGCGGATCTCACCCGGTCGCTTGCGGTGCTCGCTCCCGACGATGCAGTCTATGCCCACAACACAAAGTGGGGTGACGGCAACGGGCGTTCCCATGTCAAAGCGGCACTTGTGGGCCCCTCCCTTACGGTCCCTGTCGCAGGGGGTAAGATCTGCTGCGGGACATGGCAACAGATTGTTCTTCTTGAACTGGATGTAAATGCGGGTCGGGAACGCACGGTGATCTGCACCGTAACAGATGAATAGTGCTGTATCATCCGAATCGCCACGATTTTGTGGGGTGGGATCTGCATGTGTTTTGTTTTGGGTTCCAGGATGCACCTGATCCGGTAAAGACCGGTATCGTGCTGAGATAACAGGGTCATACCCGGGAGAGGCACGGATCAGTAAACAGGAATCTCCGGTGTGGGAACAAACTCTCTTATCCTTATCCATGCAACCGTTGATCCATGAGCACGATCCTCCGGCGTCAGATCATCAGGAAATGCAGCGGCATGGACATCCCGCTTGTCGGTTTTGCCCCGGCAGATCGCTGGGACGATCCTCCATTCGAACCGTGGGTGCCGGAGGCGTTCCGTCCTGCATCAATTTTTCCCGGGACAAAAACCGTAATCGTGATCGGGTTTCCGGTTAGCCTGCCGATCGTGGATACTGCCCCCTCAATCTGGTATCATGAGCTGTACCGGACGGTCAATGCAGAGCTCGACTCCTGCGGGTATCGCATCGCTACATTCCTCACAGAGAAAGGCTACCCGTCGGTCTGGGTGCCCCGTGACGGGTACGGATCGATTGATGTCCTTAAGGAAAAACCGATCGCGTTCTTCTCTCACCGTCATGCGGCATACTGTGCCGGCCTTGGGAACTTCGGGCTCAATAACATGCTCCTGACCCCGCATTACGGCCCCCGGGTCAGGTTTGCCTCGATCCTGACCACTGCCGGACTCCCCGGGGACCCGGTGCTCGAAGAACCGCTCTGTGTCAAGTGCCGGAGGTGCGTGCGTATCTGCCCGGTAGCTGCTGTTCCCGGGGGCGGGTACCCGGAGGAACTCACGGACAAGACTGCCTGTGCCACCCGCTCGGAAGAACTGCACCGGAGGTATCTCTCCCCGTGCGGGTGCTGCATCAAAGTCTGCCCTGTCGGAGAGGACAGGAAACAGTACGGCCGGGAGGATATGCGGATGTACGATGAGAAAAGCCCTGTCTCTGATCCGTACCGCAGCGCCCGCGACCATGTCCGGTCATTCGGGTCACGATAAGTGCGATCATTTCCTGACCTGGTGACGATGCATTCCGGCCTCACGCGGTATCCGCGGCCGGCCCGGACCGGATGGACTTAAAGAGGAAGAAACCGACGACCCCGAACGTTATAATGGGAGAGACAAAAGCGGGGATCCCGAGGCCGAAACTGTCGAGGATCATGATGATGCCGAGGCAGAAGATCGAATACATCGCACCGTTTTTTAAGTAACGGTATTTTTTAATCGAGTCCACGTTCCTGACCGTGATTTCCCGGACGATCAATGCCCCGATGCCGTTCCCCAGAATGATGAGCGGGACTGCCATCGTAAACGCAAATGCGCCCAGTACACCGTCGATGGAGAATGTGGCGTCGATGATCTCCAGGTAGAAGATCTTGCTGATATCCGGGATATCGCCCGAGATCATCTTTCTTTCCTGCTCTTCGGCGTTCTGCCGGAACCCGTGGACAATAAAAAACGCGGTCGACCCGATCACAGCCCCAAATGCCATTATCGGGTTTTCCCCAAGTGCCAGCCAGACGATGGCGGCAAGGAGGATGGATACGACGGCATAGAACCAGACGCCTTTTGTTGCGATGTAACGCTCTCCCCTGATGCCGAATGCCTTCTCCTCTAAAAAGAGCCAGTGGAAGAAGAGGAAGATCAGGAATGTGCCGCCGCCTATCAGGAGAACAGGGGCGGACTTTTCGATCGCCGACACAACGGCAGGATCGCTCGAGAATGTTGCGGTGAGCGCCCCGACCGGTCCAAGGGACGGATTGGACATCCAGACAATCAGCCACGGCAGCACGCCCCGGATCACAAAAACGGCAAACAACAGACCCCAGACCAGGAACCAGCGCCGGGCCTTCTGCGACATTGTCGAGAGGACCTCAGCGTTAATGATGGCATTGTCGATGCTTGTGATCGTCTCGAACAGGCAGAGCCCGGCGATGATCAGGATGATGGAAAGGATATCCATGGATTACGAACCTGTTGGCGTCGGACCGGTATAAATGTTGGCGAGACCTATAGTTTTTTTTGGAATGCGACATCCTCAAAAGGTATCCGGCAGGTTTTGAGAGACCCGGCATCATTGCTATTAAGGTGGCAGACGGTACATTCCGGAACAGGAGGACCGGGTACGCATGGTGTTTGACTGCCAGCAGTGCGGGGAGTGCTGCAGCCATCTCGGGCTGGTGCACAGTATCACCGAAGATCACGGGAACTACGAGTTCGTGGTCTTCAACCGGTACACGAATGAGTCTGATGTCGTGAGCGTGGATGCCGACAAGCACGCCCTTTTTGACGACAAGAGTATCTTTACCACGCTCCCCGAGGCCTGCCCGTTCTTCCGTCACCAGCCGGGTTCGGAGAAGGCGTTCTGCACGGTGCACCTGACCCGGCCCGATATCTGCCGGGACTA
>NZ_JBAVMX010000003.1:0-4039 GCF_049690535.1 Methanoregula sp.
CGTCGCGGATGATTGTCGCGGTCTTTGCCTGGAGCCCGGCAAGTTTTTTGATCGCGTCAGAGGTCCGGCCCTTTGCCCGGGCTTCGAGATACCTCCCGAGCATTAAAAACGCGGCGAGCATGATCGCGGTATCGTAGAACATGTAGTCGCTCGTGAGGACAAGTGAGAATGTGCCCATCACGCTTGCAACATACGCGACGCCGGTGCCCATCGCATACATGACATCCATGGAGAGGGTTTTGTTCTTAAGCGATGTCCATGCGGCTTTGAAGATGGGGTATGCGACGTAGACGAAGACCGGCGTCGAGACCACGAGCATGAAGTACGCGAGCACCTGCATGGGGATACCAAGGGGCACCCACATGAGGATCATGAGAGGGATGCTGACCGCAAACCCGATGGAAAACCGCATCAGCTTGTCGTGGAGGTCGGCATCCCGCACCACCTTTTCCTCCTCGTCGCTTACCTGCCCGGCGATGCCAAGATACTGGTACCCGTCGTCCTCGATCGCCTTTTTCATATCCCCGACTGAGGTGAGAGATGGATTGAAGGTGACATAGGCCTGCTCATTTCCCAGGTTCACGTTTGCGACGACGACCCCCGGCAGCGCCCGGAGTGCAGCCTCGATGGTCTGGACACAGGTAGCGCACATCATGCCGCCGACTTTTAAAACGACCTCCCGGTTGGTCACTTCGTAACCGGCGTCTCGCACCGCTTTTTCGAGATCGGCAATCGAGACCTTCGAAGGATCGAACTCCACGCGGGCTGAATCGGTCCCGAAGTTCACCTCCGCCCTGGTGACGTTTTTGACGTTTGCAAGCGCTTCTTCAACGGCGACAGCGCAGGTCGCGCAGTGCATACCGGTAATTTTGAGTTCTGCGTTCTTCGTTTCCGGCTCCGGCATGGATCAGTCCTCTGTTAACGACAGGGTTTCGTTGTGCTGCATCTCTCTTTTTATGGTTATAACGGTTCTTAAAGGCGACACCGTGTACGAGTGGAACGTTTATTGCTCATGACGCCCCCATGCAGGACTAAGATGCGGTACAGGGGATTTCCATGAAAGTAACTATCGACAGGATGCAGTGCGTGAGCTGTGGTTCGTGCTGGGATACGTGCCCGGCGCTCTTTGTGCAGAATGAAGAAGACTCGTTTTCGCAGATCGTCGAGGAATACCGGGAGAACGGAGATATCGCGGCCAGTATCGCCATTCCCGATACCATCACCTGCGCACGCGATGCCGCCGATCTCTGCCCATCGGCGATTATTACTATAGTGGAATAACCGGGTTCACTCGCGGATCATCGTGAGGGTCATCTTAAAACGCTCGTGCGCGAAGACCGCATGCGGCTTGTTCGCTGGCAGGACGATCATCTCTCCCGCACGGAGGGTGAAGGGCTTTTTGTCGATCTGCACCTCGGCATTGCCATCAGTCACCATGAGTACTGCATCGTAGGGAGCGGTATGTTCGGAGAGACCTTCTCCCGCATCAAAGGAGAAAACCGTGATGGTACCGGCTTTTTTAAAAACGATCATACGGCTCGCAACGGTGCCGGGCTGGTACGCGATGAGGTCATTTACGGTGAGCACTTTTTCTTTGAGGTCTTCACGTCCGGTATCTGTCATGGCAGGTTCCTGCATAGTATCTTTGTATGCAGCCGGATATCTGTATCGGTCCTGCTAAATGTATTCCTGCGTGGGAAGGGGGGTCTCCCTCGCAATGCGAGGACGGGGGGCGGTCGCCTAGGGAGATTACCCCAGAGCGACGGCGGCTTACCGCCCTCTCTCTTGGCTCATATAGAATAAGTCTCAGCAGGGTTGCGATGCGTAGACCCATCCTTGGTTCATATAGAATGTACGTTTTCTTTGATTTCTCATCGAAAAGGGGATATTATCAGTTCCCTATTCAGTGGGAGACATTAATTTTGTTATTATTTGTTTGACATACCAAGTTAGAGCAACCAATGTTATAATTGAAGATAAGAAAAAGGCTATAATCCCCCATAAAATCATTGTAGCAGGTTCATGATCTAAAATATCGAACATCGAACCAGTAAGTATACCTCCAAGTACTCCTGCCCACACGCCGATTATCACTCCCCACAATGCTAACGCAACATCCCTTCTATTATTTCCTTCATGGTCCGGAACTCTGATTATATTTTGAGGCAAAACGATTGTGCTATCCAATCTTCGATTAATTTTTTGAATTTCATTCATTAACGCTTTATTCTCATCTTGTGAGCCAAAGAGGATAATAAGACTCAATCCAAAAAAAAACAATCCAATTCCTACAGGAATGAAATAATTTGTCTCTGTTGCAGCGTCATGACCGTAGAGTGGCACAACTAAAGCAAAAACAGATGCTAATACGCAGAAAAGAATGCCTACAAACCAATATTTCGCGTTCTTCATAATTCCACTATATTCAGAAACTACATAATATTAATTTGGTAGCGTGCACCTCGTTAATGCATAGTTATCAGAAAAAGAATCCATTAATGCGTTTGTCGGGGAAACTTAATGGAAAAGTCCGCAACGTTAGGGCTGAAACTCTATTTTTAACTCGCCTCTCCATGTGTGCATTATTCACAGTTAACAATGTGTTATTCCGGAAAAGTACGGCAAGACCGGATGCTGCAACGATGGAGGTTGATGTCCCCCTACCCCCACACGAGCGAGGAGTTCCGCCGCCCCGAAGGGACGCCCCCGCGGCGGATCAAGTAAATAAATTTCCGCAAAGGAGTGTTCGACTACAAATTCCCTTCAACCATCTGTCACACTATCGCAACCGGGGGATGCCCGTGCGGCGGGGGCGGAGCCCCCGAGAGCACGCTCTGCTCGAAAAATCCTTACAGCAACAAAGAAGCCGGGGAAAAATACAAAATCAGAGAATCCCGTTGATGTGCAACCGACGGGGAACTCCACCATTTTCCGACGCTAAAACCCTCAAAACCACTGCATCCCGCCATTCGGATACCGTTCCGGGCCTGCCGGAAGCACAGGGCTGGCAGAGCCCCGACGTTTTCCCGGAAAAACCGGATCGCTTTTTCCCGTTCAGGAACCCACTTTATTTTCAGGCAATAAACGCATTTTTTAGCCCTCCCGACGCTCTGTATGACCAATTGCACTTTCTCTTTTTCGTGATGAAAGGAACGCGTCTAATTTGCACGGTTTTTTCCTGATTAAAACGGTCCGTTTCCAAAAATACCGGTTTAAAGAAAAAATCGTGCAGTGGATTGGCACCATTTCCACTGGAGCGTCCCGGCCTCGGATCCAGCCTGAAAACTCTCCGTCGGAGAATAGATCATTGGAGAGGGCATGTCTGGCCTCTGTCCCCATTTATAAAGGGAGTCCTGCCCGAAGGGTGGAGCGGCGTAAACTACCGGCCATGCGGATTCGTGTAATCATTCGGCCCCCCCATTTGAGATCGTCCACGCAAGAGCTCATGGACCCGGGAGCTGTCGCCAGGCTCGCTCGTGCCGGGTGCGGAGCCGATATTTCTAACGTTTGAATAAACACTCAAACGTCTTAACAAAATCATTCACAGGATCAAAAGTTTATCTCTTCTCGCATTGTCATTGAGGTTTTCCCGATAACTTTTCCGATCAAATCAGTAAGGTACTGCTCGCCCTCTTCATTGACAAGCTCCACCTCTGCCCGATCTTTTTGTGAGGGCCTGTTACGATTATCGAAATAAATCAGCATTCCCGTTGTTAAAACATCAGGGTCTATTCATCGCCCGGATCCTGATCCGGAGATGTCTCACCCTCGACATGCTGGTTCTTGTGCCGCCGCTGCGCCTCTTTCTCCCGGTCGAGCGCATCGGGATCGATGTGCCACTCGGTCCGGCGCAGGAGACCATGCACGGTGCTTGCCTCCCGGGTCGTGAGGCCGGCCCTGCCGAGAATGCGACGGATCATGATCATCGTGTTCTCGCGCTTGAAGGCCGGGTGGTGCACCTCGTCCAGAAACCGGTCGATATGCCGGTACAGGTGGCCCATATCGTACGGCGAAGCCAAACGGTACTGGGGTACCGGGA
>NZ_JBAVMX010000004.1:0-10793 GCF_049690535.1 Methanoregula sp.
AGCGGAAGATTTGCAAAAAAGAGCGACTCAGCTGCTGAGGATTTTTAAAAATGAACGAGTCACGAGCTGAAAATTCCAAAAAAAAGTTTGATCAAGCATCTGAAAATTTCGAAAAAAGTCCGGGTCACGGCTGATGCTTCCGGAAAAAATCCTCAACTCATCCGCTTGAGGTTTTACAAAAAAAACGATCGCGTCACGATCTTCGAGGATTCCGGGAAATAACCGGCTCATCTGCTAATGAGTCTAAAAAACAAAATGCGGGCCAGGTTCCCAAAAAAATAAAGATTACAGGAAAACCGCTACGGCAATCACGGTTGTCCACAACCCGTTCTTGTCGCCCTGCGCAGACTGGCAGACGTGTTTTGTCCTGATGATCTTGCCGCTCGCCTTGTAGGTCTGTTCGCGTTCCTGCCATGCGGCATTGGCATCAAACTCGATACCGAGCGTCGTCGCAAGCATCGTTGCCGCGAGGTCCTCGGCATATTCCCCGGTCTTGTCCTGAATCTCGCCATATGCATGGTGCTCGGAAAGGTACCCGTATTCTTCAACGTCCTTTGGGAGGGCAAGGCCGACTGCGGCAGAGACCAGCCGGTTGGGCTCGTTTGTCTCGTTTCTTGCCATCACGCAGAACGTGATGCCGCCAGACTGGAGTTCCCGGAGGCCGGTGCGGGTCGTGACCTGCTTGCATTTCGGCGGAAAAATGCTCGATACGTACACGAGGTTGCATTTTTCGATACCGGCCTTACGCAGCGCCAGTTCGAACGATGCAAGACGATCTTTATGGATTCCCACCCCCTTGGTGAAAAAGATCCTCGTTGGAACAAACATAATTTTTATGGTACCTGTGGCTTTTTTAATATTTGGTCAGGAATCCGTACAAAAAAACCATTCTGGCGCATGATTTCCGGCCAGCCTGCATCCGCGCAGGGTGTTTTCTGCCCGGGTTTTTGTCCCACAAAACCAGATCAGGAATGAGAAACCGTCAGGCCTTCTACGATACGAAGGATCTCGTCCATGCGGTCGATGACAAAATCCGCCCCGGTATAGTCACGGGTCTTCGAAAACCGGTCCCCGTACCGGGCATATACGGTCCGGATCCCCAGTTTCTTGCAGGGCTCGATATCCCGCCGGGGGCTGTCGCCGATAAAGAGAGTGTGCTCCGGCCGGGCACTGATCGTGCCAAGCGCCGTAAGGAACGGGTCGGGGGCCGGTTTTTTTACCCCGACCATATCGAAGGTGATCATGCAGTCGAAAAACCGGGAAAGCCCGCATCTGCCAAGTCGCAGTGTGGCATCCGCTTTTTCCGCATCGGTCACGATACCTGTTGGAAATCCCTTTTCCCGGATCGCCTGCAGAGTTTTTGTAACCCCGGGGTACGGGGTAATGTGCCGGAGTTTTTCTGTTGCATAGATCCGGCAGGCCTCATCGTACATCCCGTTTGTCGGGATCCTGCGCTCCTGCATGTACTGCCGGATATTTTCCGTGGACTCAAAACCATGGGAACCGGTGAGAAAACACGAGAATAGTTCATCGCCATCGTCATGACCGAGATGGCGCACCACACAGTCGCATGCCGCGATCTGTGCCCCGACAAGGTCAAAGAGGGTGTTGTCCATATCAAACAGTATTGCCTTGACCGGCGGTTTTTGATCCATCATGCCTGCAAGGATAGTGTTGATCAAAAGAACCTATGAGCGTATGGGTACCGGCAAATCGCACCAGGAACCCGACCGTGTGAACGAACGATTAATCAGTGTTTTAACCCTCCGCCGCCAATAAACCTGTATTTGCGGGCGATATTTGCATGGACGACACGTATCTTGTCGAGATCCGTCCTGCCCGGTCCCGGTGGCGGATAAAGGAGACAACACGCGCCATCGTACAGGAAGCCGACGCAGAGCGTTACCGGGAGCGGCACCCGCATGTTACCCTGTACGGCCCTTTCACGCTTGAAGATCCGGATAAGGAAAAACTTCTTCTTGATACCATCGGTACGATTGCAGGGACGTTTGGCACGATCCCGTTTACCATCGGGGGGTGGGAACAACGGAACGGTGCGCACGGCGGCGTGCTGGCATTTTCTGTACGACCCTCCCCGGATCTTGCCCGACTGACGGCAGCGATTGCCCGGGCACTCTCATCTTTTACTATCTCCCTGAACGCGTGGGACCTGCAACCCGATGAGAAATGGTTTCATGTCACCATCGCAAACCTCCTCCCCCCGGCTAAAGCAGAAGAGATCGCATCCCTGTTTGCCGTACCGGGAACCGTGACACCAGTACCTGCCGCAGCAGTTCCCGGGGTAAGGGGTTTATGTTCACGACTTTTCGCACTGGCCCGGAAGATGCGATTCATTCACCGGTCCCACGGTATCCCCCTGCGGCCGATCCTGCTCGATGATGCCGGTCTTCGGATCACAGTCATGCACAACGATGAGATCCTCGGCGAGTTCGATCTCCTCCGTACATGCTGGCTCCCACAGGAAGAGATCCATGATCCCCGGTCATGGCAGCAGTCCCTTGCGCTGTACCGCAAACGTGTGGGATTTGAACTCTCTGCCCCGGCCGGCCACGGGCCGGAAGAAATTTTCCTTATCGCGGATCTCCACCTTGGCCATGCAAATATTATCAGGTACTGCTCCCGCCCGTTTGTCCCCGCTGATGTGGCAGAGATGGACCGGGTGCTGATTGCAAACTGGAATTATTGTGTCGCCCAAAAAGACCGGGTTTTTTTCCTTGGCGATCTGCGGTACGGCAGGGATGCACGCCCGGAAGCAGAGTACCGGGCGCTTCTTAACGGGAATATCACGTTCGTTGCCGGGAACCATGACACGTCGTTCTCCACAGCCACGGTTCCCACGGCTGATCTTACTTTTGACGGGATCCGGTTCCTGCTTATCCATGACCCGGCCGATGCGCCGGAAAATTTTGACGGCTGGATCATCCACGGCCATCATCATAACAACGATCTTCGCGGTTTCCCGTTTCTCGATGCAGCCCGGAGAAGAATTAATGTGAGTGCAGAGGTTATCGGGTATTCCCCGGTGAGCATGAAGGAGATCTGCCGGATCATCCGTGAGCAGGCACCCGGATCCGGGGAACCCCTGCTCCTGCGGTACCCGTACGTGCGATAACGGCACGTGCGCTTTTTCTCTCCGTGTCGCAGGGCACCGATTTTTCCCGGGTTCTTTTTGACCTGCCAAAAGTATATACGACCCGGCACGAGACTACCCCTTAAAAGGAGTCTCCCGTATGTGGTTTGAACGCATTGTCGCTGAGGGATTGTCCCAGAACACCTACCTTGTCGGGTCAGGAGGAAAAGCAGCAGTTATCGATCCACGGCGGGACTGTACTCCCTGTCTTGATTATGCAGACCGGCACGATGCCGTTATAACTCATATTTTCGAGACACACCGGAACGAGGATTACGTGTCGGGTGCGCTGGAACTTGCGCACCGGTGCAACGCAAAGATCTACCATGGTCCCAAAATGGACTTTGCATACGGGAATACGGTGCGTGAAGGCGACCGGTTTACGCTTGGAACACTGGAACTTTCTGTTCTTGAAACCCCGGGGCACACGGAAGAGAGCATCACGCTTGTCCTTACAGACTCCGAAGTGTCAGGCGAACCGTACATGGTCTTTTCCGGCGACACTCTTTTTTTTGGCGATATTGCGAGAACGGATTTTTTCGGGCCCGCACGAAAAGCGGAGATGGCAGAAAAAATCTACGACAGTATTACAAAAAAGATCCTGCCCTTGGGAGACGGCGTCATCCTCTGCCCCGCGCATGGTGCCGGTTCTGCATGCGGGAGCGAGATCGCCGACCACCCGTTCTCCACTCTGGGATATGAGAGACGCACCAACCCGTTCCTTCTGATCAAAAAAGATGCCTTTGTTGAACAACGCACGACCGAGTCCCCGTACCTGCCGCCCTATTTCCGGCAGATGGAGACCGTCAACAAAACCGGGCCGGTACTCCTGAACGATCTTCCCCGGCCACAACCAATCCCGGTTGCCACAGTAGCGAGCATGATCGCATCCGGCTGCCAGATCGTGGACATACGTTTCCCCACGGCATTTGCCGCCGGCCATATCCCGGGCAGTCTCTCCCTCTGGCGGGACGGCATCGGATCGTTTGCCGGCTGGTTCCTGGATTATGAACGCCCCATCGTCCTCGTCGACGATTTTACCTGCACGATCGATACCGTACTCCGGCATTTCGAGCGGATGGGGTACGACACTACAGCCGGCTGGCTTGCCGGCGGGTTTCCTGCATGGTTCCGGGCCGCACGGCCTGTCGCGACAACCGGGGCCTGCACGGTGCAGGATCTCAAAGAACGGCTTACCCGTGAGAAGCCGTTCCTGCTTGACGTCCGTGACCGGAAAAACCGGGAGCATGTCGGGTACATCCCGGGTTCACAGCACGTGTATGTCGGCGAGCTCCCGCAGCACCTGCAGGAGATCCCGCAGGACCGGCCTGTTGTCATATACTGCGATTCCGGGTACAAGGGGAGCCTTGCGACGAGCGTGCTCTCGATGCATAGGTTCCCTGATGTGACCAATGTCCTGGGCGGCATGCAGGCCTGGGTCCAGGCGGGGTATCCGGTCGAACGATAATGAACCATAGCCGTTGTGCGATCTTCACAGGCAGATTTACGAAGGTTTATCATCTCCCTGCCTGAATGCAGATTGGAGCGAATCAATGGACGTTGTAAAGATCCCCCGGATGGACAAGCAGGAATATGACCGGCTGATCGAGAAAGGATATGTCTGCCGGATCGCATTCCAGGGCGAGAAATACCCCTACATCGCACCGTTCCTGTACGTGTTCGATGGATCCTTCATGTATTTCCTCTCCACCAAATACGGCAAGAAACAGGAATATTTCAGGAAAAGCCCGCATGTGTCGGTGGAAATCGAGAAGTACACAAAGGACCTCTCGTCCTATACGTTTGTCACGCTTCAGGGATATCTCGAAGAAGTAGAGGACTCGATAGAGAAGAAAATCATCCGGGAGAAATTTGTCAACCTGATCATGGAACGCAAACTCTCCAGCAATATCCTTGCCGCGCTCGGGCATTCCCCGGCCGATCCCCCGGCAAAGATCGCCGAAGAGGAGCGGTCGCTTGTCTGGAAACTGGTGGGCGTGCGCGATCTCGTTGCACTAAAAAACATGTAATTTTTTTTGTTTGCTGCATTTTTCTGATTTTACGATACATCCTTTGCCGTTTTTCGTTTGCCAAGCATCCGTTCCAGTTCGTCCGGGTCATGTACCGGTGGCCGGCAGGTATGGCCGGAACAGAGATACGCTGCGGCATGGCCGTTTATGGCAGTACGCCCGCGTACAACCGGTGCGAGGATTTCAAGATCGTCACCGGCTTTTCCCGGGGGCCGGAGCAGGACTGCAAGGCCGGGCAGGTATTGATCGCAGGCTGCATCAAGCAGGGCGCGGGTATCCGGCTGTGCAGGGTCACCGGCAATCACGAGATCCTGCGTATCCCCTACAAGGGGCAGGCAGGTAAGCCCGGCAAGGAATGCAGCAGTTGCGCTCGGGGCACGTTCTGCTGCACCGGCAAGAAACCGCGAGCAGGCAGTCGCTGCCGCTTCAATGTTCTTATCTTCCGTTACCCGTGCAAGCCATGTGAGGTTTTCAAAGGCGACCGCATTTGCTGAAGGGACCGCGCCGTCGTACCATTCTTTCCTGCGCACGGGAAGTTCCTCTGCACGGTCGGACGCAGTAAAAAACCCGCCGTTTTTGCGGTCCTGGAAATGCGTGACAAATGCGGAGTTGAATGCGAGCGCCCGGGAAAGATACACGGGGCTGAACGTGACTTCGTAGAGCGCGATCAGTGCAGAGATGAGATATGCGTAATCGTCTGCGAATGCGGGAATGGCGCTTTCACCGTCACGGTAACGGTGCAGGAGTTCCCGGCCTTTGCCCGACAGGGTGTTGATGATAAACTGCACGGCCTTTTCTGCTGCACCGGTGTATGCAGGATTCTTAAATGCCCTGCCCGCACGGGCAAGCGCAGTGCAGAAGAGTGCATTCGTATCTGTGAGGATTTTGTCATCGCGTGCAGGCCGGGTGCGTTTCTGTCGGGTGGCAAACAACCGGGACCGGATTGATTCCCTGCGTGCGGCAAGATCCTCTGCTGGCAGGGAGAGCGTCTCTGCGAG
This sequence comes from Methanoregula sp., assembly GCF_049690535.1. Taxonomy (GTDB): domain Archaea; phylum Halobacteriota; class Methanomicrobia; order Methanomicrobiales; family Methanospirillaceae; genus Methanoregula. The sequence continues at coordinate 6,180 of NZ_JBAVMX010000004.1, forward strand.
CACAGGATCCGGCCCGGCAGCAGAGAGGATGAAGTGCCGGGCGTTTTTTTGCGCACCGGTATTCCCGGTACCCTGCAGAGGAGCGGGAAGGGGCGTCAGGGTAAAAACAGATGCGGCAAAGGCTGCATCATCCGGGCCAAGTACCGCGGAAAGTTCATCTGAAGTCCACGAGTAATACGCACCTTCCCCTCCCGGACTGTCCGCATCTTCCGCCGAATAAAATACTCCTTCTGGAGCGCGCAGGTCACGGAAAACGTACCCGATGCACTCTTCAGCCATCGTGCGGTAGCGATCGTTTTGTGTTGCCTGGTATGCCTCGGTACAGGCAAGCACGAAGAGGGCCTGATCATAGAGCATCTTCTCAAAATGCGGGATTCGCCACCGGGCATCGGTTGCGTACCGGTGGAGGCCCCCTCCCACGTGATCCCAGATGCCACCCTGCCGGATCGAGTCAAGCGTCTTTTCGGCCATCGCGAGGGCCCGGGGTTCACCGGTGACGTGCCAGTACCGGAGCAAAAAGAGCACAATATGGGGGGCGGGAAACTTCGGGGCGTTCCCAAACCCGCCGTTCTTTTCATCGAACTGCCGGGACAGTTCGCGGAACCCTGCGTCAATGAGTAAACGATCCGGATCCCGGGAAGCGGGAACCGGTACCTCCCTCGAGAGCGCGGCGATCTCACCTGCCGACCGGCTGATCTCATCCTGCCGGTCGTGCCAGAGGAGAGCGACCTGTTCAAGGATCCCGGTCAGTCCCGGCATACCGTGGCCGGACTCTTTTGGGAAATATGTGCCGGCAAAGAACGGCAGTTTTTCCGGGGTCATGATGATGGTGAGCGGCCAGCCGCCCTGCCCGGTCATCTGCTGGCAGATGCCCATGTACACGCTGTCAATATCCGGGCGCTCTTCCCGGTCGACCTTGATGCAGATAAAATTCCGGTTGAGGAGCGCGGCAACCGTTTCATCCTCAAAGCATTCGTGCGTCATCACGTGGCACCAGTGGCACGTGGAGTACCCGATGGAGAGAAAGACCGGTTTGTTCTCTTTTGCGGCGCGGGAGAACGCCTCATCGCCCCACGGGTACCAGTCAACCGGGTTGTGCGCATGCTGGAGCAGGTACGGGCTTTTTTCGTGGATAAGCCGGTTTACCGGGCGCTCTCCGGGTTCAGGGCGCGGCCCGATCGGATCCGGGGCAGTTCCGGGAGGCATACAAGGGTCATCGTTTTATGGATATATCAGCCTATCAGCCGTGCATATCCATGAACGGGACATGTGCTTTTTTTACCGATGCCACCGGACATACTTGCATCATGGAAAGTTCACTGACCCCCGGGATGATCGCGTTTGGTGCTGTCATTGGTACCGGCATCGTCGTCATGGGACTTTCACGCCTGCTCGACCATATCTGGGCCCGGGTGCTCCGCAGTTCATGGCCCTACTTTCTTGTCAGCGCCCCGGGTGTTGTCGTCCACGAGTGCGCCCATATTATCGGCTGCCTTGTGGCCGGTGCAAGGATCAAAAAAGTTGTCCTGATCTCACGAGAGGGCGGCATGGTCACGTATGCACCGCCCGCAATCCCTCTGTTCGGGAACGTGATCATCAGCACGGCCCCGCTCTTTTTCCTCCCGCTCGTGCTTGCCGCGCTCACGTGGGTATTCGGTACCTATGCCGGCTGCTGGTTTTTGTCCGCAATGCCCTCGCTTGACTCGGCAGCGTCGCTGTACCAGTTGATCTCAAATATCGGCCAGACCCTGTACCAGAACCTTTTTGTTGCATTCAACGGCTGGTTCCTCCTCTACCTGTATCTTGTAACAAGCCTCGCAATCTCCTTTTCCCCAAGCACGCAGGACCTCAAAAACGCGGTCGTCGGGATCGTTATCCTCATCATTGCCGGTTTTTGCATTCTTCTGGCAGGTATTCCCGCGCTCACCGGTCTCTTTCTTACGGCGGTTAACCTGTTTGGCACCGGGCTTGCGATCGGATTCGCATTTGAACTCATCGTGCTCCTCGTGTCGCTGCCGGCCCTCGTATTTTACCGGAGAACCCCGTGACCCGGGCACTATCTGACGCTATGGTGCATAAGGAAACAGGAGATCCGGGTTACCGGATCCGCACGGTTTAATCACCCGGTCAGCAAAACATACCTACAGATGAAAACTGAGCCTTGTCCCGGCACCGGTGCGGCAGCTGATGACGGCAGGAACCTCACCCCCGGCATGCGGCAGTACCGGGAGATCAAGGCGCAGTACCCCGACGCGATCCTGTTCTTCCATATCGGGGACTTTTTCGAGACCCTTGAAGGCGATGCGGTGATCGTCTCAAAAGAACTCGACCTTGTGCTCACCTCGCGGTCAAAGAACGGCGACCAGAAGATCCCGCTTGCCGGGGTTCCTCACCATGCCGGCGAAGGTTACATTGCGCGGCTCGTCGCAAAAGGCTACAAGGTTGCGATCTGCGAACAGACCGAAGACCCGAAGACCGCAAAAGGGCTCGTGAAACGGGAAGTGGTCCGGGTGATCACGCCCGGTACCGTGATCGACCCGGCCATGCTTCCCTCGTCTGCCGCCACGTATCTTATGGCGGTAGCTCCCGGGACAAAAGGGGGAGACTGGGGTATCGCGCTCCTCGACATCTCGACCGGGGAATTTTTTGTATCGACCCTTCCGGGCGAAGGGATTGTCGAGAATCTCCGGTCCGAGATCGCCCGGTACCGGCCGGCCGAATGCATCGTTCCCTCAGCAGTTGGCGAAGACCTGCGGGCCTCCCTCCGGCAGAACGGGGTCGTGGTCACACCCTACGCTGATGACCGGTTCCTCCCGGACCGTGCAGGGAGCACCCTGCTTGGCCACTTCCACGTGACCTCCCTTGCCGGCTACGGGTGCGACACGATGCCGGCTGCGGTAGGGGCGGCAGGAGCCGCGCTTGCCTACGCAGAGGAGACCCAGAAGTCCGCGCTCCCGCAGGTAAGCGGGCTTTCTGTACGCACGTCTGCCCAGGGCATGATGCTTGACGCAGTCACGCTGCGCAACCTGGAGGTGCACGAGAGTATCCGGGGCGACACGAAGGGCGCGACGCTCTTTTCCGTGCTTGACCGGACAAAGACCCCGATGGGCAGCCGGCTTTTGCGCCGGCAGATCACCCGGCCGCTCACGGATGTTGCACAGATCGACAGGCGGCTTGACGCAGTCGAATATTTTGTGAAGAATACGGCCTTGCGCCTCTCGCTCCGGGAACTGCTCGCACACCATTCCGACATCGAGCGGATCACGGCCCGGATCGCGTACGGGAACGCCGGTCCTCGCGATCTTGTCGCACTTGCCGATTCGCTTGCAACGATCCCGGCGATCAAAAAATGCCTCGCAGCGCCGGCATCGCCAACCGCTGACGTCATGCCGGAGCACATAACTGCATCGCGGGACATGCTCTCCGATCTCCCCGACCTCATCGATCTGATCCAAAGGGCAATCACCGATGACCCTCCCGCGATCGCAAAGAACGGTGGCGTGATCCGGCCCGGCTATTCAAAAGAACTTGACGAGATGACCGGCATCCTGCACTCAGGGAAGAACTGGATCGTCGAACTCCAGCAGCAGGAGCGGGAGAAGACCGGAATACGATCGTTAAAGATCGGGTACAACCGGGTCTTCGGTTATTACATCGACGTGAGCAAGACCAACATCGCTCTTGTCCCGGCCCGGTACGAGCGCCGCCAGACCACCGCGACCGGTGAGAGATATACGATCCCCGAACTTCGGGAAAAAGAGGCGTTAATCACGAACGCCGACGAGCGGGTGCTCGCCCTCGAACGCAAACTGTATACCGGGCTCATCGATGATATCCGGACAAGGATCCCCGCTCTCCAGCAGATTGCGACCGGGATCGCAACGCTCGATGTCTCTGCCGCGCTTGCCGATGTCGCACAGGTAGGCGATTACGTCCGCCCGCAGCTGGACAACGGCGATGCGATCGCCTGCCGGGATGTGCGGCACCCGGTTGTCGAGCGGAGTCTGCCCGGCGGGTTTGTGCCAAACGATGCAGACCTGGAAGGGAAAAAGACCCAGATCATGATCATCACCGGCGCAAACATGGCCGGGAAGTCCACGTATATGCGCTCGGTCGCGCTCTGCTGTATCATGGCGCAGGCCGGGAGTTTTGTTCCCGCCCGCTCGGCACGCATCGGGATCATCGACCGGATCTTCACCCGGGTCGGTGCTTTTGACGACCTCGCAAGCGGCCAGAGCACGTTCTTTGTCGAGATGCTCGAACTCTCAAACATCCTCAACAACATGACCCCGAGGAGTCTTATCATTCTCGACGAGATCGGCCGGGGCACGAGCACGGTGGACGGATGTTCGATTGCAAAAGCAGTGCTCGAATACCTGCACGGGAAATCGTCTGCCGGCCCAAAGACGCTCTTTGCCACCCACTTCCACGAGCTCATCGACATGGAAAGGGAGTTAAAACGGGTGAAAAATTACCATTTTGCGGTACAGGAAACAAAACAGGACGTTGTCTTCTTACGAAAACTCATCCCCGGTGCGACCGACAAGAGTTACGGTATCCACGTGGCCCGTCTTGCCGGGATCCCAAAGAAAGTGACCGATCGTGCCGACGCGA
>NZ_JBAVMX010000005.1:0-38119 GCF_049690535.1 Methanoregula sp.
TTGCATTCGCAGCGTTGTTCCTTTACGAGCAAAATGCCCAGACCCAGGCAAAATGGGAGGGATCGGACGATCAGGGCAGTGCAGCCATTGAGGCAACAGGATACACACCGTGGATTCAGCCGCTCTGGACCCCTCCCAGTTCCGAGGTTGAGTCGCTGCTCTTCAGTATCCAGTCCGGCCTTGGGGCATTTGTGATCGGATATTTCTTCGGGTTTTACCGGGGCAAACGGGATAGTGCAAAACCTGCATAATTCCCCATTTTAATTTACTGATGTCCGAGACGTCAGAGTAAAGGTATTCATTATGTCGTTTATGGAAGAAAACTTAGATTACTATGCCCAGTCAAATGCGTTACGGGATGTAAACTGTTATCTCAAACTCGCCCTTGGTCTGGGAGCCATATTCATATGTATTGCCTCCCCGGCCCCGCTGGCCCCGCTGTTTATCGTCATTACTCTTTCTGCGATCACCCTGGTAGTTGCAAAAATACCGGTGCGGGTTTATGTGGAACTCCTTCATATTCCCGTAATATTTGCATTCTTCTCCGTGATTGTAATCCTGTTCTTAAGCGGGAGTGGAGATACTATCCTTACGTTTACGGTCGCGAACGTCCCGCTGACCATCACGACAGGCTCTGCGAACCTTGCCTCCCTCGTACTTGTCCGGACATTCGGCGGGATGTGCGGGCTCTTTTTTATTGCCCTGACAACCCCCATGATTGAGATCTTTTCTGTCATGCACAAACTGCATTTCCCTCCCGTTATGGTCGATCTCTCCATGCTGATCTACCATTTTATCTTCGTTTTTATCGCTGAGACCATCGCAATCCATAACGCCCAGACAATCCGCCACGGGTATACCTCGCTCAAACGATCCATTAATTCGATGGCGATGCTCGGTGCTATGCTTTTCATCCGGGGATGGAAGGAGGCCGAAGATCTCATCATCGCTATGGACTCGCGGTGCTATGACGGCAAACTGGCATTGCCGGGCCAGCAGAATCCCCCAAAACCGGCGGCAATTGCATCTATCGCAGTCTATCTGGGTCTTTGTATTGCCGTTGCAATTATGACCAGCACGATAGTGCCTTTCAGGTGAACCATGACAAACCTGCTCGAATTTGATAACATTCATTACGCCTACCCGAGCTGCCCGGAATCACTTTCCGGCGTAACCTTCTCGATAAAAAAGGGAGCCAAGGTTGCTCTGGTCGGCCCCAACGGTGCCGGGAAAACCACCCTGATGCTGATGTGCAACGGGGTCCTTGAACCCTCGAAGGGGCGTGTGCTTCTCGATGGCGAACCGCTCAGGTACGACAGCAGATCGCTCCGCGAGGTGCGGAAAAAAGTCGGCATGGTCTTCCAGAACTCAGATACCCAGCTCTTTGCTCCGACGGTATACCAGGACGTGGCGTTTGGGCCGCTCAACCTTGGCATGGAACCAGACGAGATCGAGAAGGTCGTTAGCCGGGCACTCCTTGAGGTGGGGCTGGCAGGGTTCGAAAAACGCCCGCCACACCAGCTGAGCGGTGGGGAGAAAAAGCGGGCTGCGATCGCAGGGACGCTTGCGATGGACCCGGAGGTTCTCGTATTTGATGAACCAACCAGTTCGCTCGACCCTGCCGGTGCCGCGGATCTTATGGAACTGCTTGACGAGCTCCATGCAAAAGGCGCAACGATCATTATCTCCACCCACGATGTGGAGCTCGCCTACCTCTGGGCGGATCAGATCATCCTCGTGAACAAAGGGACGGTGATTCATGCGGGTACTCCCGAGGAAGTCTTTACGGATCCCGCACTCGTCACGTCTTCGAACCTCCGGATGCCTGCGGTACTGGAGGTCTACACAGAGCTCGTCTCGCGGCAGATGGTGGAAAAGACGCAGTCGCCAAAGTCCGTCCTCCAACTCGTCAGTTCGCTCGAACAGAGCTCCGGTAAACCGAAGGCTTACAGGGCCCCCGGAACCATCACGGTCTGCAATGTGGATACAACCGGTGCTGAAGAAATCAAGGCGTGGGTGGCTAACAATCCCGGGCACAAGCACGGGGCAATGGGAACCCGGGCGAAGAACCTTGCCGAGCGCGAATCGATAGCGCTTGATTTCACGTATGGCGTGATAGACAAAGGGATCCTGCGGGCACTGGTCGGGGAATGCTCGGTGCTCCTGACACCGGCGTCGATGGTGCCGCATGTGTTCCGGCGGGTTGAAACCTACTGCCGGGAGAGCGGCAATTCGATTGCCGTTGTCCCCATGAACACGAAAACACAGTCTCCCGCACCCGGGGCTATGACAAAACGAGGTCCGACAGAATGATCTTTCTCGCTGAAAACCACGGACATAATCATGTAGACTGCCATGAGCGCGAAGGTATCCCGGTATCTCACCCGGGGAAGATATGGGGCATCTCATACAGGGAGGGTTAAGCATGGTCAACGACGCGTTATGGGTGCTGCTCATCACCACGTTTATCGTTGCTGCCATCCACACCCTCTCCCCGGACCACTGGTTTGGCTTCGTGATGCTCGGCCACACCAAGAAGTGGGGCATCCAAAAGACGCTTCTTGTCGCCGGTATTGCCGGCATCGGGCACGTGGGCACCTCTGTTATCCTCAGCCTCATTGCAATATGGGCGGGAGCCACCATGGCCCATAACTTCGCCTCGATTGCCGAGGTTGCAACCGGAGGGGCGATGGTTATCTTTGGTGTGGGCTTCGCCATTTACTCATACCTGAAAGGTGGAAATTCACATCACGGCATCCCATTCGTCAATAAAATCTTCAACATCGATAACCGGGAAGCGGAAGAGTTGATGCACGTCCACGATCACTGCGACCATGATCACGATCATCATCATGATGAGCATGGCCACGACCATGACGATCATCACGAGCATGACCATAACCACGATCATGATCATCATCACGATGACCATAGCAGGAAGATAGGCACAAAGATCGAGGCGGGCTATGGCCTGGTGGCCATCATTGCTCTTACCCCGTGCATCCTCCTCATGCCGCTGGCGCTGCGCGCCGGTGAAATAAGCATGGCTGCCGTATTCTGGACCATCGTTGTTTTCTTCGTCGCCACGATGGCAGCCATGCTGATTCTGGTGGCGGCCTGTCTCAAAGGACTTCAGGTAATCAAATTCGAATTCTTTGAGAAGTTCGGCGAGGTCATCACCGGAATCATCATTGGCTTCATGGGTGTGATGGTGGTAGCCGGGTTTATCTAGAGACAAAACCGGCACGTTACGAAAATTGAACACCAGTTACCAGAAAATGGAGGTAAAAACATGTCAAAGATTTTTGGATTCAGGCCGCAGGCAGCAACACAACAACTCATCGATAAGTTCGAGAAGGAAGTGCTGATACGGCATAACAACCAGCAACTCGTGGGAACCGTATATATCGATATGCAGGATGATCGATGGGCGGTCGCCGTTGCATATAACTACACCCGTAAACCCGGTCTACACGGGCACGAGAATCCCCTTGAAGTCCGGTATTCATACCCTGTGCAAGAAAATACCGGCGTACAGATGTTCCGTTCGGATTCTGCATCGGAGAAAGCGCTGAAAACCGAGCCTCTTAAAGACAGGGATGCGTTTATCCGGTTTGCCCTTATGCAGGAGTGTTCAATCGTGGGAAGGGCAGCATAGTTGGGGATCTAACTGCGGCAGACGCTCGGTCATGTTCACTCGTCCTCGCTTGAGGCTCCGGCTCGCTTCACATCACTTCGCTATTTTTTGAGGTTGCTCTGTTGGTAGGATGACGCCCCCGGCTCGTCACTCCGTTCCAGCGCCGGCGGCTGCTCGGCTCGCTCCTCCCGGCATCCGCGTCCCGGGTCATCGAGTGCTCCGACATCGGGGCGTACGAGAAGAGTGTAGCGTTCCTGTCATCTGTTGAACAAAGGGCGTGCCGTAAGAAGGTGCTCTCTCTTTAAAACGGGTGCACAACAAATGAAAATTGATCGTGGGGTCGGTACTGACCTACACAACACCCGGCCCGTGCACATGATCATGTTCCTTCGTGTGGGCATGAAGGTGCTCGTGGAGAAGTTTTCCGTGACGGTGCATGTGCCGGTGGATGAGGTTCGCCTCCATGAGTAAATCCAGATTGCCCATGACGCTTGCGCAATCGGAATCCACCTTTATCGTATGATCTTCCCCGACAACAATTGCACGGGTACTAATCTGTTCGACAATATCGAGATCATGGGTGGCCGTAATAATAGTCTTGCCGCACTTCGCGAGATCCTGAATGAGTCCGATCAGCCAGGTCTTGGTGCGTGGATCAAGACCCCCGCTGGGTTCGTCAAGGAGTAGCACATCGGGATTTGAAGAGAGGATCGAAGCGATGCAGACCTTCTTCTTCTCGCCGCCGCTTAACATGTGCGGCGCCCGGTCGCGCAGGTTTTCGATCCCAAGCATCCTGATAACCTCTTCTGTACGCTTCTGTACTTCCTCGGGAGGGAAATCAAGCTGGAGCGGACCAAAGGCAATCTCGTCAAAAACGGTTGATGAGAAGAGCTGGATGTCCGGGTTCTGGAACAGGAAACCCACTTTTTTTCTGAAGAACCGGGCAAATTCGTTATCTTCGAGCGTATCGAATACTTCTTCTTTTATCGGGGTCTCGAACGCAGAAAATTCACCTGACGTCGGGTATGTCAATGCATTCAGGATCGAAAGGAGCGTAGATTTGCCGCTCCCGTTGGCACCGAGGATCGCGGTCTGCTCCCCGGCTTTGAATGAAAGCGTCACATTCTTGAGTGCATCAAAGCGTTTTATGTACGTATAGGATACATCGCGCAGATCGAATATTGTCTCCATGGGGTGCCTCGGATATACTCTCTAAATTTTTACTAGGTTCTGTGATACAAGTATCAGGAATATGCTGAGCGCAAACACACTTACGCACGCCACGTAATCCCGCCGGTGTACTGAATACCGTTGCAGGATCTTGATGTCCCCGTTGAATCCCCGCGAGATCATGGCCCCGTGCACTTTCTCGCTCATGCTGAGTGCTTTTACAAGGGTATAGCCGATACGATTTCCCACCCATTTCTGTTCCTCGATCATAGGCAAAGATTTGATGGATCTGCTTTTCTTGGCCGTGTAAAAATTCCTGACCGTATCGGCAAAGAGAAAAATATACCGGTAGCACATGTCCATCGTCAGGACATAGACTTTTGGTACTTTGAGCGAGCGAAGGGATTTGAAGAGCAGGTCCCGGGGTGTCGTGAGGAACAGGAGAACTGCCGCTGAGACGCAGGTAGCCACCCGCAACACGAACGTCAGTGCAAGCATCGTTCCCTGAACAGTAATGGTGACGACCGGCGGCAGCGCAAACGGGCCAAGGTGTGGGTTCGGGCCTAGGTTTGCAATGGTGACCAACGCATCGCCGGGCGTAAAAACGTTGAAAAGGATAGGGATCATGATGATGCCCGCAAATATCGGGATAAACACCCAGACGCGCTTGAGGAAGAAAACAATTTCGACCTTACTCAGGTATGCAAAGACGAGTGTCAGGCCATACACGATTGCAAGGAGCCGGATGTCGCGGGTCATTGCAACGGCAAAGATGAGGACAACCATCGAGACCAGTTTTACGCGGGGGTCCAGGCTTTGTAACAGACCTTTGCGTTTGGCGATGCTGTCGTTTACCAGGCACTCCTCAAAGAACGTAAAGATGTCAGAGATCGCCTTCTGGACAAAACCCTTTTTTTTGCCGATACTGGCCGTACAGCAGGCACAGGGGCCGACTTCGATCTTCTGCATCCATTCAGGTATCATGATTTCTCATCCAGAAGCCCCAGGGTATCTCCCAAAAAAGCAGGAACTGATCACATCCTGAGTGCCAGTCATTGTTACGATTATGATATATTGTGATATCCCGTAGTTAAAAAGTATTGGTATTTGCGATTGTGTTTGATCAATACATGAAATGGTAGCGAAAAGAGTACAGGTATTTGAGTGGAGGTAAAAATTAATCCGTGATCATTTATTTGATCGTATTTCACGTGTTCCGGGAAAAGCCAAGGTATTAACAGGGAACCCGGACACCCGGTTTATTTGCCGGAGCAGGAACTGTATCCCCAATCTTTGATTCGACTACATTACGTGAACCTGCCAGGAAGATGCACCAGTCGTTAGTCTAACGTATCATAAAGTACTTATACTGACCATTACTAGTTCCCATTGGTGAGAGATATGAAGATTAGTGCACGAAATATTCTGAAAGGCAATGTAAAAGCGATCACTCCCGGAAGCGTTAACTCGGAAATTGTCATCGAGCTTCCCGGCGGACAGGAGATCACGTCAATTATCACCAAAAAGTCCGTCGCCACGCTTGGCCTTGCAGTCGGCAAGTCGGCATATGCCGTGATCAAGTCCAGCGAAGTCATGATCGCTGTAGACTAACCTTTTTTTATTTTTTTCATTCATCCGGGACTTGCGGATAGCGAGTCCGTTTTATCGTGATTTTTTTCTCCCAACGCAGATGAAATCCCGTGACTGAATTCTTTTGTTGTCCTGGAACTCGGAGTACCTTTTTAGGAGATTTGTTAAATATTATAAGTTAATATAATTTTAAAGTTAAAAGAAAACTGTTATAATGTTTAAGTACAAATATGAGTATTGTCCCTCTGGGAAAGCACGCACCCAGTGGACACATGCACACAAACACACACAGACCGGAAGAAATATCGGAGCCTCGCTCGAAACGGCAGATTTGTTTACCAGAAATAATCAACGACACCGGCCAGCCGCGCGTACGATCGATTTAATTCCATGAGTGTCGTCGCATTATCCTCCATTGCGGCCCGGTGTCAGTATCTGCTGGGTAAAGCCAAAGGTGGATAACTGTTTTTCAGGATATATGTGCAATTTTCCCAACAATGCCTGCCTAGCACCCGGGGATTATATCGGCTCGATGGTTCCTTTGCGAGGACAGCATTCCCCCATCGGGGAATGATACCCATTTCCATATATCCGCAATCCGGATCGTAACCCCGCGGTGGAAGAACTGGTACACGGTTTCTCCAGGAGATCCCGAAAACAAATGGTTTAAAGGAAAATTGTCGGGGATAAGCCCCCGGATCATTTTGGTCTCACGCTGCGTGAGGCTCGCAGGCCGGAACGGCAGATTCCGCCTTCGCCGGCTCTTCGGGCTGAGCGTAGTGCTTTGCATTCTTCTTTTTGGTGAGCCAGACCAGTTTTCCCTCAACAAACCCGAATGCATTCATGGAAAGTACTTGGATCTCATTTGGAACAGCCGAGATATCTGCCGCCTTTGGGACGAGCAGGTACTGTGCCTTGAGTGCGTTGCGCCCTTTATGACTTGCCGACACGGCTGAAAGAGCGGTGACTGACGGCTCCTCGTCAAATGACACCGCAAGAGCCACGGTCTCCTTTTTTCCCCTGACATCGCGGGAGATGAAAAATACCATGTCACGGGTGCCCGGGGACAGAACCTGCTGACACACCCACCCGTCATGATCCCTGAATTGTGTGCGGATCTCCTTGTATGCAAAAGTTTGCATAATATCCTGTGCTGAGCCCATGTTGATCATTTTAGGGTGGTTCACACAACCATATAAGTTTTTTTAAAACGGTTTATTTTTAAAAAATGTTAATCTAAAAATATGTACTAACCTTCGCGAATCGATGGGGCCGCTTTATCCATGGAGCTCAAATAATATCGCGTGGGCCTGCCCATCATCGCTTAACAAGCATGGCAGGAACCCGTGGAAATACTTCTTGATGCTTTGTGATCTGAAACCTTACCACCAGAGCAAGACTCCACACAAAATATTACTAAGTATTACCCATCCACCGATTTTTTCAAAACCTTAAAAAACAAGCAGCAATGATATTCACATGACTGATAATATGACCCTCGACAATGATCTCTCCCGCATCGGGATATCACTTCCCAAAAACCTGCTCGACCGGTTTGATGAAATTATCAATGCCCGGGGGTATTCCTCCAGGTCTGAGGGCATCCGCGACGCCATCCGCACGTACATTACCTACTACAAATGGATGGCCGATGTCAAGGGAGAACGCGAAGGAGTCATTACGATGGTCTACGATCACGACCAGCGCGGTCTTCTTACCACCATCACCGATGTCCAGCACGAGTACCACGAGATCATCAAGGCATCCCTCCACTCACATGTAACCCACAACCGGTGCCTTGAAGTAATCCTCGTACACGGGGACGGAGCACAGTTAAAGGCACTCGCCGAACGACTGATGTCCCAGAAAGGGGTCGAATCGGTGAAACTTTCCACGATCCAGATCGAAGACTAACGGGGACAGGTCATCCTTCGCTTTTTTTCACCGGTGTTCCGGACATCCTTTGTACAAATTATCATTACGCCGGCAGTACTTTCACGAATGGGAACCGTTGAACATTACAGAAAGATCGATGTGGGCATCAGGGAACCCTGAATCTGAACAATTCACCATCTCTGCATAAACAGGGCCTTAGCATCTGGCACATTTTTTTAGTGTCAGTCAGGTTCAATCGAACTGCTTCACGTTCGTGTCGCGTGCAGGATTCCCATCACACCAAGAGGAGAATATACCGGAGAGCGGTCGATCGAGAAACGGTAATCATCCCCGATATAATCCAGCAGTGCAGGATTCGGAGGCCCGCTGATGGGCGGGATGTGCAGTTCCATCTCGATTCTCCGGATCCCATCAAGATCTGAGGGTTGGATCAGCCATTCCGCTCCCTCGCAGTCGCATTTCAGGAAATCGCAGCCCCCGGCCATATCAATGAGATTTCCCAACGTGTACGTTGGAGATATACACCGGCACCCGTCCCACGATATCTCCGAGGGTACACCGGTACCAAGCGCCCCCCGGATGACCTGCACATTCACGTGGTTGAGCCGGACATTCTCTTCAAGGAGATCGACAGTCACCGGTTCAACAGCGGTCACATGCGGGGAAAGCCGGGCAGCCCGGATACAGAACGCACCGACATTTGCCCCGATATCGAGTACCCGGTCATCAGGCAGGATATCAGAAAACATGTATTCGGGGACTTCCGTGATCTGCCGGTACGATGCATCGATCACTCGGAACTGCACGTGATCACGGGTGATAATGTCCGGAGAAAAAATATTTTTCTGGGGAGACTTTGTCGGCGCATTCATACGGGTGAATTTCCCGGGTACCCCCACACAGGGAGGGGGTACTGTGTGTGTTCTTCCCGGTTGAGCACCCCTTGTGATAAAACTGATCTTTTCTTTACCTGGCCTGAAAAAAAGATAAATTGGTTTTACTCACTTCTCAGTGCATCGATCGGGTCCATATTCGAGGCCGCCCATGCAGGATATAACCCGGATACCACGCAGACCACGACGCCAATGACCATGCCATACGGGATATAGATCAGGCTTGCCGGCTGGAAGAAGTACTGCGTCGTGCCGATCATGGCGTTCACGACCGAGTACCCGATAACGAAGCTCATGATTCCACCCACCACCGCACCGATAATACCAAGGATGAGTGCTTCGTACAGGAACATCCTGCGCACTTCGCTTTTCTCTGTCCCAATGGACAACAATATACCGATCTCCTGCACCCGTTCCTTGACCGACATCATCATGACATTGAAGATACTCACGGCAGCAACAACGAGAGATATCCCGCCGATTGCCATGATAAAGGTGGTAATCGTACCAAGCGTGCTGGTAATGGTAGACAACCGGGAACTGGCATCGGAGATCCGCACCACATCTGTGTTCCGGTTGACTTTCTTGTCAATTGCCGCTTCAGTCTGGTTGATCGTATCAACGTCCTGCACGATCACATTGACCTGGTCGTACTGATCCAGGCCGCCGTAGTGGTTTGTATACCAGTCATCGGGAACAATGATGGCATTGTCTGCATTAACCCCGTCTGCGGCAATGCCCCGTGCCTGGAGGATGCCGGCAACCCTTACGACAGGGCGTGTGACAGTCGCACAGTTCTGCCCGATTTTTATCGTGCTTCCAACAACGAGGTTGAAGTTGCTTGCGATGGTGGCACCGACAAGTACGTCACTGCCCCGCATATTCGATCCATCCTCTATCGTGAGGAATTTCGGGACATCGTCAGGATCCAGACCGTAGATCGAGCCACGGCCATTCTGGTCGCCGACACTAAACTGCGTACTCGTATGATGTATCGGTACCACATCATTCTGTCCTGAAGCACCTTTGATATCATTGAGTGTACTCGAATCGATGGTATTTGAGGAAACGGCTCCCAGGCCGGTGCTCGTTTTCACCACATCGGAGGTAAGCATGATCGTGTTGACATTTGCCGAGAGCTGGTCCTTTACCGAGAGCTGCATGTTGGTGCCGAGCATTCCCATGGAGGAGATGGCAACGACACCTATGACAATCCCAATGGACGCAAGAAGTGAGCGCAGGAAATTCAGCCTGACACTCCTCACCGAGAGATCAAAGAAGATGTCCCTCATGATTCCACGACCCTCCCATCTGCAAGCCGGATCGTCCGCTGGGCGTAATCCGCAATCTTCTGGTCATGCGTCACGATGATAACCGTCTTTCCCTTCCGGTGCAGATCACAGAGAATCTCCATGATCTGGAGACCGGTCTTGCTGTCAAGGTTGCCGGTCGGTTCATCGCAGAGGAGGATCTTGGGATCATTGACCAGTGCCCGTGCAATGGCCACCCGCTGCTGTTGTCCTCCCGAAAGCTGGTTGGGACGGTGGGCACTCATCACCGGGTCGATACCAACCGCGGTAAGAAAATCCGCTGCCCGCCCCGTCGTGTCCCGTTTTTTGTACTTGAGAATGAGCGGGTACTCCACGTTCTCGTATGCGGAAAGGAGGGGGATCAGGTAAAATTTCTGGAAGATATACCCGATGATATCCCGTCGCATGTGAGTCCGCTCGAGACTCGACATCTTTGCCACATTTTCACCGGCGATAGAGAGTTCCCCCGATGTCGGGACATCGAGAATACCCAGCTGGTTCATCATCGTGGATTTGCCAGAGCCCGATGGTCCCATGATCGCCACAAAGTCATTCTCTGCAATATCAAGGGTCACATGATCGAGTGCGGTAAAGTCACCACTCTCCAAATGGTACGTCTTTGTGACTTCCGTCAGCCGAATAAGGGGCAGATCGCTCATGTGCGACTCCGGTCACTGCTTCCTGAATTTTGCAAGGATCCACTTTCTCTTTACATAGAGTACAATTGCCGCGATGACAACGATGGTTCCGATAATGACCGGGTAGAACGAACTCAGGCCGCCACCTCTGCTGCCACCGATTCCAAACAGGCCGCCGCCACCACGGGCAGCAGCGTTGGATCCACCTGCATTAGCTGCAGAAGAACTACCGGTTGTACTCCCGAAGGAGGAGCTGCCCGAGGAACCGCTGCGCGTGCCGGATGTGCCCGCGGCAAGGGACCTAAGGTCGAATGTCTGCACGCTGTTCAGCGTGTTTCCATTGGCATCCTTCCACTCGGTTTCAATCGGGATGGCCGATAAATCCGTACTTGTGAAGGTGAGCGTGAAACTGGAAAAGTCATTGGATGTGAGGGAGCCAATCGCATAACTGGAATAGGGTTCAACCGGGTGGGCCGGTGCTCCAACGGACACTATCACGCCGTTTGCATCGGTGATCCCCGTGTTCGTCACATCACCGGTCAGCTGGTATGCCCCGTTTGACTCGGTAATCGCCAGATCGTTAACCACGGTTGCTGCCGCAGTCTTGCTTGTCCCGATGTTCAACGGCAGGGAAAGGTTGTCCGAATGCTGGTTCAGCACACCGTTGTTGTACTGGATATTGAAATTGACCGCTCCGGCCTGATAGGGTGTAATCGCAAAGGGAACGTTCACCGAGCTTTGGGCGGGAACTGATGCCAGGTACACCTTGTCGGGAGTTACGCCAAAGCCTGACCCTTCGGGAGTGATAACAACATCTGTTATGTCGCCTTCCCGCGGATTGTTGATCGTGAGGTTGACGTTATCAGTATTGTTGATGGCAAAATTATCCGGTCTCACGGAGATTGCTTCTTCTACCGGTGTTGAATCGATCTTGACCTGGATGGGATAGCGGAGGCTTCCTGAATCCCGCGATGCCAGGGAAAAGACCGGATAATATGTCCCTTCCGGGGGTTTTGCGATAACATCAAAGGTATATGTCGTCGTAACACCCGGCCCGAGATAAGTCATCGACTGATATGGGTTCTGGGTTTCATCCTCGATGTAGATATTGTTATTAAGGATATCTGCACGTTCAAAGGCAACTGAGGTAGACCCGGAGTTTGTCACCTGGACTGAAATCGTCCCGTGTTCATAGGGATAGAACTCCTGCGGATCGACGGTAACAGAACTCACATAGACTTGCGAAAAGGCCTGTTCAGCGGATATCGTTGTTGAGGAACTTACACTGCTTGTTCCGGAACTTGCCGAACTTGTTGTGGTCGTTTGTGGGTTGGCTGCAGCACTAGCAGCGGCAACCATCAGGCACAGCATCATTATTCCCATGAGAGCGGTAAATATCTTCATAATCACTCCTTTCGTTTACGATATTCTGGAACATACGTGACCGGGGAAGGCACACGTGAAATTGTGTAACAAACACACTTAATGGTGTGCCATTCCCGGAAGCGATCGAACCTATATGTAACTTATATTTTACTTATTGTTATTTAGTTTATACTGAATGTCATAAATAGGTTTTCTCGAAAAACGATCGGGAACCCCCACCATCCCAAAAAATTGTCGCCTGAAAACGGTATATCCGGGGATCTAATCGAATGCAAAAACGCGCATGATCTGAGTATACCAGAGGGACACGAGATCCCATGGACAATGCAAGGACGCAAAAAGGAAGCAGGCAGAGCAGACAAGATACCCGGGAAGAAAATGAGAGGAGGACCAGACTATACTTGTTACACTATCAGTCAGTATTTACGGTCCGCACTTCATCTTCATAGGAGAATACTTCTTCGATATTTACCTTGAAATAGTGTGAAATCCGGAACGCAAGGTCCAGGGAGGGAACGTACTTTCCCTTCTCAATGGCAAGGATCGTCTGCCGGGTAACACCGATCGCCTGTGCCAGATCTTCCTGCGTAAGATCGTGCATCGCCCGGTATACCTTGATCTTATTCTTCATCGGTCTCCCATTCCCCGAACTTTCTGGCATAATAGAACCTGAACCCGACGTACAGGAAGATCATCAGGCAAAGAAGACCCAGTTGAAGATATCCAATCATTTTCGGCGACATGACATCCATGGGCAATGGCATGGCCCGGCGATCCAACCAGAATTCGCGGGTAAAGCGGGGGAGATAAAGGAGGTTCATGACAGCCAGTATCGAAAAAGCACAGAAACACACCCAGAAAACCTGAAGTGTCCTCATGGCCGCCTTCTCGGTGATCCGTGCACTCCGTTCATCTTCGATAAAATCATCTACCCGCCGATATGCCAGGTACAGGAGTACGACACCGATCACAAATGCGATCATGAAGAAAAACGGATTAAATGTCTCAACCGAGTACCAGAAGATCGCAAGAAGGGCAAGCGCAACGAATCCGACAATCAGGTAAAAGATATTTTTTTTCATGGCGTTCCCTTGTTAAGGATTTTAAACATGCCGTAATATAAACATGACTCTTCTTGTACGGACACCCCGGTTTGTATCTGTTCCCGTCAATTTGAGGGCGCTTACAAGGATTTATATCGGCTGATTTACCATGCATTTTATGAATGAAAAAACCACCACGCCCAGCCTTTTGCGGCTTGCGGCGGCAATATTTCTCGGACTCATCGTAGGCTTTATCCTGTTCCTCGTCGCGGCACTGTTTATTGGCATGTTCAACCAGCTGATGGGCATGCAGATCCCGATCGGGATGGATGTGGCAGAGAATATTCTCAGCGCCATCCTGCTGGTGATTTTTGTCGGAGGATCTGTCGGATTGTTCTGCTGGAAGGTCTGGACAACCCCGTCCACTGAAGAGGAGGAAGAATCCCCGCAGTCGGAAGAATAATCCGGAACTATCGCACGGTTCCCGGAAAGCGGGTTAACCGGACGTTCCTTCCATCGTTCAGGTCTGGGGGTTCAGGATACCGTGCACTTTTTTTTAGAGATGAGCATACCGGTTTCCCGTATTTTGCCGCCAGCATTTATTAGATAATCTCCCTCTTCACGTGGCAGGATTTCATGGACAAAAATTGGCAGGAACGTGCCGGATCAGGTCTGTGGCAACACCCGGATGACCATAAGGGTAATATCATCAGACTGGGGTGCGGAGCCGGTAAATTCCCGGATCGACGCAATGATCCGGTCCCGGATCACACCGGCAGGAAGGGTACGGCATTCCTGTGCGACGCGGACCAGCCGGTCTTCCCCAAACGCAGTATACCCGGCATCGAAGGCTTCTGTCACCCCATCAGTATACATGATAAACAGGTCCCCGTGTTTCAGCTGCACGTACTCCGGGGTACTGTCCATATCCGGAAGGACACCCATCGCAACCCCGTGCTCCTGCAAAAATACCATCTCGCCGCTGTCCCCCCGCACGACGAGGGGCGGGTTGTGGCCGGCATTGGTACAGGCAAGATTCAGCTTACCGGGGTCAAGGATGGCAGAAAACACGGTGACAAACATGCTGGACGGGGCACTCCGGGCGATAAGGTGGTTTGCCGTACAGAGAGCACCGGAGGTATCAGTCGCGCCCTCAAGGCCCGCCCGTATCAGCGTCCGCGACATCGCCATGAAGAGCGCCGCACTCACACCTTTGCCGGACACATCGGCGATCACAAAGGCCCACCGTCCGTCACTGACCGGGACAACATCATAAAAGTCCCCACCGACCTCCATTGCCGGGATCGTCACCGCCGCAATATCAAAACCGGGAATCTCCGGCATCGTTTCGGGCAGGAAACTGGTCTGGATGCTCCGCGCGATCTCCATTTCCTTTGCGTACCGCTCTTTTTCTGCGGTCGTCTTTTTGAGATTCGCGATATTCTCTTTGAGCGCATCTGCCATCGTATTAAACGAGCGGGCCAGATCCTCGAACTCATCCCCCGACTGGATCATTACCCGGAAATCAAGGTTCCCGTCACCGAACGCCGCCGCCCCTTCCTTAAGGGTCGCAACGGGCCGGGTGATCACACGGCTGAGAATGACCGCCACCAGGAGTACGACGAGCAGGATCACAAAGAAAAGGAGGGCAAATACCGTTTTTAACCGGTCGGTCTGATCCGTGATGTGTGTACCGGTATCATTGGTCGCATCCACGATTTTGCCCGTGAACTTTTCAACCGGCCCGGTGATCTGGCTGACCGGTAGGGAAATCCCAAGGCTCCAGTTCATCGACCTGACCGGCGCATAGGCAACGTACGTCTCAGTCCCGTTAAATCGGACCGTTTCTATGCCGGTCCTCCCGGAGGTCATATTTGCAGCGACGGCAATAAGACCCGGGTCATTGCTCGCGAATGCATTCTCCCGGCCGATTGGTTCGTTCCACCGCACAGTCCCGGCAGAGAACCCGGGACGGGTGATAACATCCCCGTTCTGGTTAATGAGTACCGCATACCCATTCCCGCCAAGCGTCTGGCCGATAAAGTCCTCGTTGATGGTCTTTGTCGAAACATCAGACCCGATCACCCAGTGACCGTAGCGGGGGCTTGTCACAGCCTGTGAGCAGGTCATAACCGGACCGTTATTGTCCGCATCAACATACGGCCTGTCCGACCAGACTTGGCCTTCCTGCGCGGCGGCCTGAACGTACCACTCACGTGTCCGTGGATCGTACTTGTCGGGAAGGGTTCCATTTCCCGGGTAGATCAGAAAAATCCCGGAATCAGTGGCGACATAGACGCTTGTCATATCGCTGTCCGAAGTGTACACCGCTTTCAGGCCATCAGCAAGACCGGTAAGGGTACGTGCCTCTTCTGAGTCCGCTGTAGTCGTTGATCTGGGCGCAAAATAGAGCACCGCCCCTGACAGGGGATTTGACGGAGGGGTGTTCTCTGAATAGACGGGTGTGGAAGAGATAACCGGAGGATTGCACTGGAGTTCTGCAGTCTGCGCTGAAAGGATGTCCATCTCGGTATCGGTGTCCTCAAAAAGTACATCGGTGACATTTGCCTGGTCGGAGGCGATGCGGACAAGGTACTGCTTGCCAAGGGAGATCAGGGCAGCAGAACTGTCATTGACCACGCCGGAACCCAGCGCCTGGCTGCTTCCCTGCGCATAGGACCCTACATTGGTGATCGCAGAAAATGCAAAATAGCCGGTAATGGCGAGGGCTGCAAGGGAAAGCACGAGGAAGAGAAGAAGGATCTTCACCCGGATGGTGAGCGCAATTCTGGGACGGGCTGGGAGGTTCATGGGAATACCGCAGGCATACGCCGGTATGTTCTCATAAAGGTCGTGATCGGTAAAAAGTGCATCTCTTTTTTACTGCAGATTCCCGAAAAAAACACGTCCCATCACGCCAGGCTCCACCCTGAAGGGAGGAGGTATATAAAAAACGCGTGCCCGGAGGAGGGAATAAAAAAGGAGAAACGGGTGGTGGCCCTTTCAGACGGTCACGTTCAGGAGCACACGGATCAACAGGCCGATCACAAACGAGATCGCTGCAATACCAAGGCTGATTGCTGCCATCTCTGCGAACCGCTTCCAGAAGGGCAGATCCTTTGCGACGGAGATATAGAATGTGAAGACAAAGATGACGAGAACTGCACCGATGAGGGTGAATACGAGCGCGACGTACGGGCTTTGCAGGATAAGGAAGGGCAGGATGAGCAGGGCAACGGTCACGATATAGGTTATACCCGTGTATACGGCGGCTTTCTTCGGGTCTGTACTGGTCGTTCCATCAGACCGCTGCGAGAGGTACTCAGAGGCCGCCATCGAGAGCGATGCGGCGACACCGGTGATCAGGCCGGCGACCGCGATGATCTGCGAGTTCTGGATGGCAAAGGTCAGGCCGGCAAGGGTGCCGGTGAACTCCACGAGCGCGTCGTTAAGGCCTAGCACCACGGAACCGACATACTTCAGCCGTTCCTCATCGATCAGGGCGATAAGTTCCCGCTCGTGATTCGCTTCGTTTGCAAGCATGGCCGGCAGCTCAGGGATCGCAAGAAGAAGTGTCTCATCGCCGGTCTGCGCACCCTGTTCCACGCCCTCCATCAGTTTTATAGCAAAGGTCATCCCGAGCAGACGGGCGATAAGATAGTAGAACCAGACCCGCAGGATACTAGGTGCGATATCTTTTGCCGTATACTGTTTCCAGATAGCATAGTGCGTCAGCTCCTCAGCTGCGATCCGGGAGAGGACCTCGCGATTATGGGAATCTGGAGTGACCTGTGCGATCCTGAGGTAGATATGGTGCTCGGTGATCTCGTTTCTCTGGAGCGTGGATATCTTGTTGAGATTTTCTTCTGTCAGCTGCATCGCGTGCCTCACAAAGGTTGTATGAGTGATTTTGAAGAGGAGCGTACGGGTGCACTACCCTTACATGCCTAACGGGGTGACGACCTTCGCTCCGCGCCCGGGCTATGGCTGCCCGTTTCATGAAAGATTACCCGGAATTGTATGAAATATCCGGCGTATAAGAGGATCGGCCGGTTCCTCCCGGGTCCGGTAATCTTGCGTAAATGACAGGAAAATGAGCGGTGTCCACCCAATAACAGTCTTCCACGGGAGCGGTACGGGATGGTTTTGCCGGAAAGGGGAGGCCCATTTCTGGAAAGGAACTGCCCCGGCAAAATAGTTCACGCACAGGCCGGTCGGGCAAAAGAGTGCTTATTGCTCTTTGTCCAGTTTCTTTTTGATCTCCCGGATATTGTTGAGCATCTCCTCAGAATATGGGGTGAACCGGTAGCTGAGGTTGTTTTCCAGCTGCCAGAACCCGATCTTCTCATCGTAGTGCCCGATGATGTAGCAGACAAGGATGTAGCAGGGGACGGCAAGCGCGATCACCATGGGGAGGGTCAGGCCAAAGTGGATGTAAAAGAAATCCTCGAAGAGTTTGGCGTTTGCCGTGATGATACCAAAGTTTAAGAGGATCTGGGTCCAGGAGGTTCCCCGGGTGTACCGCTGCTTGAATAACGCGAAACTGTAGAGCACTCCCTTGTGTTCTGTCATAAAGAGATATTTTTATGCGAAAACGGGAAATGCTTTCTCCATTCCGGGTAAAGTTCCCGGATACCACTGTGGTCTCCTGCCGGATTAAAAAAAGGGAATGGCGGCCCGAATTATTCCAGCACCGCAAGCAGGTTCCCGCACGGGACCTGTGCCGCAATGTCCGGGACACCGGGATGCAGGGTAACCAGTTCTTCGCGTGCGCGCCGGCGCATCTCCTTTTTAGAGAGACGGGCCCGTTCTTCCTGTTCCTCCTGTCGGAAATTCAGGACCACAGACCGGCGGGATGCAAGCGCGATGTTGAACGCGGCATTCACATCAGCGTGTGCGACAAAACCACAGTGCGGGCACTCGAAATGCTTCCTGCTCCGGCGCCCTATACATCCACACCGGCTGCACCGTTTGGAGGTATAGGCCGGGTTGACATAGACGACGGGGATGCCCCGCTTTAATGCCATCTTTTCTACCAGCCGCTGGAGAGAGAAGAACGATCCGTTCCCGAACGAAAACTCGATAAAACCCGCAGCATCGTGGGAGTGCGAGTAACGGCTGGAGAAGAGCTTTTCAAACTTGATGCCCGAGCCGAGCGATTCCGCGAAGGATACGATCTGCCGGGAGATTCGGTTTATGGCTGCCTTGAACGCCTTGCGCTCATGGCTCTTGTCTTTTTTGAGTTTCCAGAGTTTTCCTTCCCTGTAGAGTTTCGTGCAGTTTTTGGTGGAGTTGCTGCGGACATAGTGTGTGTTTTTACCCAGTTTCAGGATCTTCCCGCTGTCCGGGTCGGCGGCGACAGCCGCGTGTCCGGTCGTGTTGAGGTCAACACCGATCCAGCGGGCAGGTATGTGTGCGGATGGATGAACTTTGATCACCTTTTCCTACCCAAGTTCGCCTGCGGTACAAACTGCCTTTACACGGTCACTGTTTCTCCGGTGTTTTGTCCCTCCTGTCCTTGCTCGTGATTATGCATCCCGTTCCTTTAAATCTTGCGGTAGAACGAGCCGGATTGGGAAACGCGATAATTAATGGTGCGGGATTATGTATGAAGGGAATATTTTGGGGGATTCGGGTACCCCCATAGGCCGGACGATCTCCACGAAGTCCGGAGCCTGCCATTCCCGCCATAGATCTCCCGGGAGATCTGGCTCCGCACTCAGCACGAGCAGGCCTGGCGACGGCTCCGGGTCTTTGACCTCTCCGTGGAGGAACTCGAATGGTGGGGGCCGGATGATTACACGAACCCACACGCCCGATAGGTTGCTGCGCCACTCTTCGGGCAGAACTCCCTTTATAAAGGCGGACAGGTGCCGGACATGCCCTCTCTCATGATCCATTCTCCGACGGAGAGTTTCCGGGCCGGATCTGATGCCGGAAGGCTCCAGTGGAAATAGTGCCAATCCTCTGCACGATTTTCTCTTTAAACAAGTATTTTTGAAAACGCGCTGTTTTAATCAAGAAAAAACCGTGCAATTTAGCAGCGTTCCTTTGACTGTGAAAATGGGGAGGATCAATTGGTCATGCGGAACGCCGGGATGGACTGGAATGAAGATATGGCCGAAAAATAAAGGGGGTTCCTGAACGGGAAAAAGCGACCCGGTTTTTTCGAGAAAACTTCAGGGATCTGCCACCCTTGTGCTTCAAAATGGTCCGGGAAGGTATCCGAAGGGCGGGATGCAGGGGTTTTGAGGATTTTTTCCATTGGTAAATACGAGATTCACGGCAGATGGTGCCGCAAGGATTTTGCAGCAGAACGTGCTCTTCTAAAAAATCATGAAACTAAGTAACTCAAAAAAAGAGAAAGTGAGTTAATCCCTCACTTCCCACCAGCCACGTTCTCTATCTCTTTTTTAAGAAGTTCACTGACAACCTTCCCGTCCACCGACCCCCGGACCTCCTGCATCACGACACCCATCAGCGGCCCGAGCGCAGCTTTCTGTTTCTGGGCGATGAACTCCTTACGGTCGGCGACAATCTTCTTTATCACCGCTTCGAGTTCGTCGCGGGACACGGTCGGGGCAAGTTTCTGCATCGCCGCTTCGACCGTGCTTCCTCCTGCGACAGCCACAAGGATCTCCGGGATCGCTTCTTTTGCGACCGTGCCCTTCCCGACTGCATGGAGCACCGCGAGGATCGCGTCGTCCGAAATCCTGTCGGTGTCCGCACCGTCCCTGCGGATCTCCTTTATGGTCGCAAGGAGCGTGCGGGATGCGAGGTTCGCCTTGATCCCTCCGGCAATTGCCCGCTCGAAGAGAGGCAGGCGCTCGGAGAATGCCATCTGCCGGGCGATGGCCGGGTCAAGGCCGAGATCTTTTTCGAACCGCCCGGCCCGGACGGTCAGGAGTTCCGGCACGGCAACCGCGTTCCAGCGGGCTTCATCAATCCGGACTGGCAGCACATCAGTCTCGGGATACATCCGTTCCGCCCCGGGGAGCGGGCGCATGTACGCGGTGCTCCCCTCTTCGAGCATCTTCCGCGTCTCTTCGGGCACGGGCTTATCCGAGAGGGCGACTTTTGCCCGACCGGCGACCTGGTGCCAGGCGCAGTCCGCCTGCTTTGCGCTCGCACCGGAGACGAGGATCACGGCGTCATTTTCTCCTGCGTGGACATGCTCGCGGAGCCGTGCGACCTCTTCAGCGGTGACGCCGTATGCCGGCAGTTCATCGGTGTGGAAGATCCCGCCGACCCCGCACTTCTTCGCGTAGTCCGACATCTCGGTCCCGAGCCGGCGGCCGGGCTGGATCTCGCGGCCGACAAGGCCGGCAAAGCCCGGCAGGACAAGGGCAAGGATCTTCTTTGCCTTCTTAAGGACCGTGGACTTTGTTTCTTTGAAAAGATCCGTGACATCGGTCTGTTCCGTCCCGACACTCGCGTGGCGTTTGACAAGTTCCGCGTGGATCGCAAGCAGGCTCTGCTGCCGCTGGACTTCGCGGCGGACGACTTCTGCGATGAGGTCAAGTTCCTGCACGCCCTTGATCTCGACCCGGGCGCCATCACGAATGGAAATGTTCACGTCTTGCCGGATCGTCCCGATGCCGCGCTTGACCGATCCCGTCGACCTGAGCACCATCCCGATATACTCGGCCACCTGCTGGACGTCTTCGGGCGTGTGCATGCAGGGAGAGGTCGTGATCTCGACAAGCGGGATACCGAGCCGGTCGAGAGAGAAGATATCGTCCTTTACCCTTTGCGCCGCCTCCTCCTCGATACAGAGCGTCTCGATGCTCCCGCTGTTCGGAAGGGCGCCGTTTACCGCCACAAGGGCGGTGCGCTGGAACCCGCTCGTGTTGGAGCCGTCGATCACGAGTTTCCGCATCACGTGGATCTGCGGGATTGGCGTCATGCCGAAGAGCTTCGCAATCGTCAGGCCGAGGGTGAGCGCCTCATCGTTGAGCGGTGCGGGCGGCTCCTCATCGTTCTCAACAAGGCACGTGGATTTGTACGTGTAATACTGGAACTTCCGTACCCGCTTCATCTCTTCCTGTGCGGCACGGTCGATCTCGCCCATCTCGCTCTCGGTTGCCCGAAGGTACCGGAAGAACTCGCCCGTATGATCGGCGTTATCGAGCAGCGTTGTCGGGCAGTGGCAGAAGAGTTTCTCTTTTGTGTCCAGCTGCTGGTGGATCTCGATCCCGGCCACGAGGCCGACCGCCTTATAATCCATGGGCGCTCCTCCGCATGCACTCGCCTTTGAGATCGGTTGTCATCAGCGCCGCCGCTTTTTCTGGGTCGCGTTCATTCCCGAGCACCCACATCTGTTTGACGAGCGCCACTTCGGGCAGCATGTCGCCGCCTTCGATCACACCTGCGGCAAGCAGGTCCCGGCCCGTATCGTAGACCCGGTCGCAGACCCGGCCGTTCATGCACTGCGAGGTCATGACGACCTGCGTCCCATCCGCGATCAGTTTTTTTATCGGTGGGATCAGCGCTGTGCTCACGTGCCCGAGGCCGGTGCCCGAAAGAACGAGCCCCTTGTATCCCGCATATGCCTTCAGGAGATCGGGAGACATGCCGGGATAGAACTGGATGAGGGCGCAGTGCGGTTCGAGCTTGTCGTGCAGGGCAAGTTTTCGTGTGCCCCTGCGGACAGCGGCATCAGTAAGGGTTACGGCGCGGGTGGAGTAATCAACGGTTCCGACCGGGGGAATCCCGATGCTCCGGAATGCATCCCGCCGGGAGGTGTGCATCTTTCGCACCCTCGTGCCCCGGTGGATGGCGCAGGTATCGTCGTTTGTTGTAGCGTGCATGACAACGGCAACTTCGCCGAGATCGCTCTCTGCAGCCACCGCTGCGCAGACTCCGTTCATTGCGTTGTCGCTTGAGGGGCGGTCGGCCGAGCGCTGCGAACCGACAAAGATGACCGGGACCGGGGTATCGAGCATGAAACTGAGAGCGGCCGCGCTGTAGGCCATCGTATCTGTCCCGTGGGTGACGATAACCCCGGTGACGCCGTGTTTGATCTCGTCATACACGGCCTTTGCGAGTTCCTGCCAGATCGCCGGGGTCATGTTCTCGGAGAGGATCGTGTAGAGCACCTTCGTGCGGTACCGCCCGATCTCCGCGAGCGCCGGGATCGCGGTCAGGATATCATCAGCATCGAACTGGCTGGTGACTGCCCCGGTCCGGTAATCGATCCGGCTCGCGATGGTACCACCGGTTGAGATAATCGATAACTCGGGCAGTTTCGGGTCCTGCCGGACCGGCGCTGCGTGGGGCGAAGAGGCCGGTGCAGGGGAGACGAGCGTGCAGGACGCTTTTTCCACCCCGATATTGTACCCACTTGAAAGTTTTACGACCGCCATGCCGTCGCGGTCGGTGATATAGGTTCCCGAATGGCTCTTCCCGCCATACGTGCAGGAGACGAGATCCCCCGCAGAAAACATAGGGCTTATGCTACCAGCCTCCGTGCATCGGCAAGCACGTCTTCCTTTGCCTTTGATATCTTTGCGAGCCGCTCATCGATGAGGGAGGAGTCCTTATCCAGCTGCTTCTTGCATTCCGCGATGGCGATCTTGGTCGCAAACGGTGCCGGCCCGCCGGTCGCCTTCCGCAGACCCACAGAATTTACCACATCAAGGGCTGCGGTGATCTGGTCCTGCGTGAGCCCTTTTCCCGCAAGCGAGATCCCGAGGTCGAGTTCCTTTGCCGACTCCTCAAGGGTCTCAAGCGTCAGGCTGCCCTTCTGGACAGACCTTCCTACGATATTGTGGGCGGTGCGGAACGGCAGGCCATAGTCCCGCACGAGCGTGTCGGCAAGTTCTGTCGCCGTTGAGAATCCTTTGCCGGCCTCCTCTTTCATCCGGTCAGTATCAAAGGTTGCACTCGACAGCATGTCGATGAGGAGCCGCAGGCTCTCTTTTGCGTCCCGCATCCCGCGCCAGATGTTGGGCGTGAGTTCCTGGAGGTCACGGTTGTAGCTCATGGGCAGGCCCTTGACCGTCATGAGCGCTCCCGTAAAAGCCCCGAAGACAGAGCCGGTCTTTGCCCGCATGATCTCAGCGGTATCCGGGTTCTTTTTTTGCGGCATGATGGACGAGGTCGAGCAGAACGCATCGTCAAGCGAGACGAACTTCACAAACGAGGTGCTCCAGATGACCAGTTCCTCGCAGAGCCGGCTTATGTTCGCCATGAGGATGGAGAGATCGGCAAGGGTTTCAAGCGCAAAGTCCCGTGTCGCCACTGCGTCCATGGTGTTTTCGACAAGGCCGTCAAACCCGAGCAGTTTTGAGGTATACTCGCGGTCGATGGGGTAACCGGTGGATGCAAATGCGGCGGCGCCGAGCGGGCATAGGTTGACCCGGGCATACGCGTCGCGCAGACGGTCGAAATCGCGGGAGAACTGCTGCTCGTAGGCAAGGAGGTGATGGGCAAGGGTGGTGGGCTGGGCGTGCTGCATGTGGGTGAAACCGGGCATGATGGATTCCCGGTGCGTCTCGGCAAGGGCGATGAGCACTTCCCGGACTTTCAGGAGCG
This sequence comes from Methanoregula sp., assembly GCF_049690535.1. Classification (GTDB taxonomy): domain Archaea; phylum Halobacteriota; class Methanomicrobia; order Methanomicrobiales; family Methanospirillaceae; genus Methanoregula. The sequence goes on from NZ_JBAVMX010000005.1 coordinate 24,100, forward strand.
CGGCCATCTGCTTGAGCAGGTCTTCACGCAGCTTGATCCGGATGCAGGTCACCACCTCGTCGTTCCGCGACCGTCCCATGTGCATGCGGCCACCGACATCGGGGCCGACGGCCTCGATCAGGAGCGATTCGATACCGGCATGGACATCCTCGAACCGGTCGTCAAAGACCTCTTCGGGTACTCCCTCGCTGTTGAGTTCGAGAAGTGCCGGCAGGAGCTGCTTTGCGATATCGGTGCCGATAATCTTCTGCCGTTCGAGCATCAGCACATGGGCGATATCCACCAGCACATCGGCATCGGCAATACAGCGGTCGGATCGCATCGACGAGAGAAAACGCATCATCTCCCCCGTCCTCTCACCAGAAAGACGTCCCAGCCTCACTACATCGGTTCGCATCCGTTCACCTCAGGAGTACCCTTTTACTTACACTCATGTTTGTGCGCGGATCGATTAAATCCACGCCTTCCGGGCGGCAAGCTCGATCGCCCGCTGGACCGACTCGCGGGGGATGATGGTTGCCACCGGCACATGGACGAGCTGCTCGATGATACTGGATACGATCGGGGCACAGACAATGGCAATCGCCCCTTCCCGTTCGGCACGGACGGCAGCAACGATGGCATCTTCCATCGTGTGGACAGGATATTCCCGGACCCGCATGTGGTGGCCATCCACATCAGCAAGGCGTTCCTCAATGCTCTCAAGTACCGGCCGTGCAGCGATCAGGCCGATGAAGTTCTCGTCCCCGATGTGGTAGAACTGGCGCAGTGCCTTTACGATCTCCCGCAGGGTCGAGAGGTTCGGCGAGCGTGTACCGTGAAGGATCTTATAGAGAGAGCTCTGGGCAATACCGCAGTGGTCCGCGAGATCGCGGACGCTGATCCGCAGATCATTTTTCAGCAGATCGTTTAAGGTTGCGACAAACTCCTCATCGGATATGAGGGCTGCGCGCATGAGCCGGTCGATCGGGTCCATATGTGCCATATAATAGGTACAATTGGGTAAAAAATAGAAAAATATTTCCTGCATTGTCCAGAAAAGGCGGGAAAACCAACCCGGTATTTCAGAGTGTATGGACAGTAAAGGAAAGAATTTTCTCCAATTGTAGATATTTATCAATAAAAAACGCCAAAAAGGAAAATATTCTGTCCGAATCGAACACTTTTTTATGATTGACTGAATAACACTGGGGCATGAAAATCATGAGGATTACGGCAGGTGCCTTTGTCGCACTTGCCCTTGTGCTTATCGTGATCACTGCCGGCTGCACTCAGTCTGCAGGTACTTCGACCAGCGGCACGGCCGCTGTGCCATCAACATCAGCCCCGAACGGAACCGTAGGAATACTCGAAACAGCCGGAGTTGGCCCGATGCCGTCCCTGCTTGCAACCGGTCAGATTGACGGGTACATTGCTTGGCAGCCGGTTGTCGAGGCGGGAGTGGAAAGTAACATCGGCCAGATCGCAGTCTATTCAAAGGACCTCCCGCCCGCAGGCGAATGGAGCGACCACCCGCAGAACGTCTTTGTAGTAAGAAAAGACTTCTATGCCGCAAACCCGGACTTTGTCAATGACTTCTCCGCGCTCAACATTGCGGCAACCCAGTACATCAACACCCACCCGCAGGAAACCGCCGCGATCGATGCGGAATGGCTGGCCGGCGGACAGAACTTCACCTACGGAAACGTGAGTGTCTCATCGGGGACCGTGGTCAACAACTCCCTGCCGACCATCGAATTCTCGAACAATCCGTCTGACTCATGGAAGGCCAGTACCTCGGATTTCGTGCAGGCGCTTATTAACCTGGGGACTGTCAAGGGCTTTGTCGCGAACAGTACCAGCCAGGATGCCGTTCTTTACAACTTCCAGCCGTACACCAGCGCAACTGCCATCCTCGCTTCAAAGAACGTGCCGACACCTGCAACCATCCAGAGTACGGTAGGAATCGGATATCTCAATGCCGTCGACCACTCGGCCCTCTTTGTTGCGGTCAAGAACTGGCAGTACTTCAATGACACGTATGGCATCGCCCTCAAACCGGAAGACCTCACCAAGGCAAAACCGGATGTCGCTGACTTCATCGTAAACGGCCAGAAAGTTGCCACAGTCAACCTTGTACCGGCAAATGCCGGGCCCAACCTGATGCAGCTTGCAGCCACAAACTCGATCCAGCTGTCCTATGTCGGTGTCCCGCCGGCAATCAGCGCGATCGACCAGGGCACCCCGATTACCATCGCCTACCCGATCGATAACCTCGGTTCCGGCCTTGTGGTTGCCAATGGCGCACCCGCAGAGGACTGGCGGAGTTTTGCCGCATGGGCAAAGGCACGCTCGGATGCAGGAAAACCGCTTGTGATTGCAGCACCCGGCAAGGGCTCCATCCAGGATGTCATGATCCGCAGCGCCCTGCAGAGCAGCGGCATTACGGTAACTGAAGTAAAGGTTTAAAAGAGGATTGCCGCTCATTACTGTAAAGAACAATGACACGGCGTCTCGGACTGATATTGCCCATCCTCCTCATCATCGGGTGGGAGATCGTGGCAATTATCGTCAACAACCCTTTTTTCCTGCCTAAACTTGAAACAGTGATCCCGGTACTGTTAAGCCCGTTTTCAGATATCCTCGGTACGGGCAGCCTCGTGGATAATGCGCTTGTGAGCATCGAACGGGTAGTCCTCGGGTTTGCACTTGCCGCGGCCGTTGCCATCCCTCTTGGCATCGGGATGGGTAGGTTTGCCGTGCTCAATGATTTTTTCGATATCACCATCGAACTCCTCCGCCCGGTGCCGCCCCTTGCATGGGTGCCCCTCGCACTGGCATGGTTCAAGATCGGGATCGTCTCCATCGTGTTCATCATCTTTATCGGCGCAGTTTTCCCGATCCTGCTCAATACCGTTGACGGAGTAAGAGGGGTCAAGAATACCTGGATTGAGGTAGGTACGACGCTTGGGGCAAGCGAACGCCAGATCCTCACCAAAGTTGTTCTCCCGGGCGCTGCTCCGACAATCTGGACCGGTCTCAGGGTGGGCTTTGGGATCTCGTGGATGTGCGTGGTTGCAGCGGAGATCCTGCCGGGACCGACATCTGGTCTCGGGTACCTGATCATGTACGCCTACAATCTGGGGCAGATCAACGTGATCATCGCAGGCATTGTCGTCATCGGCCTGATCGGCCTCGTGATCGATCTGGGGTTCAAGGCAGTCGAAAAACGCTGTTTCGGATGGAGGGGGCTGGAGCGATGACACTGACCATCAGTGATGTCTCGCGGACATTTACCTCTGAAAAAGGGGAAACGATCGAGGCACTCTCCCATATCTCACTCGCAGTGAATAACGAGGAGTTCATCTGCATTCTCGGGCCATCAGGCTGCGGCAAGACAACCGTACTCCGGATTATTGCCGGACTTGAATCCGCATCTGCCGGGTCGGTATCTGTTGACGGGGAGCCGGTCACTCGTCCCAGCCCCAAGATGGCAATGATCTTTCAGGAATATTCCCTTTACCCGTGGAGAACGGTTATGGAAAATGTGACGCTCGGTCTCGAATTAAAAGGGATGAAAAAACCAGACCGGGTGGCGGCTGCGGAGAAGTACCTCGATCTGGTCGGCCTCAAAGGGTTCGAACACAGTTATCCCCATGAGCTCTCCGGGGGCATGAGGCAGAGGGTTGCCGTGGCCCGGGCACTTGCTATCGAGCCGTCCATCCTTCTTATGGACGAACCGTTCGGTGCCCTCGATGCCCAGACACGGAACCGGATGCAGCACGAATTGCTCGGGATTTGGGAGAAAACCAAAAAGACCGTTGTCTTTGTCACTCACAGCGTGGACGAGGCAGTATTCCTTGCAGATCGTATTGTCGTCCTCACGCAGCGCCCGGGCAGGATCAAGGAGATCGTCACGGTCCCAAGCGCCCGTCCACGGGAGCGCACGGGTGACGAGTTCGGCCAGATCCGGCGTCACCTGCTCGATATGATCCGGGAGGAATCGGATCCCGTCCAGTAAGGTTTAATACGCTCAATCTCTATTTTATTAAAGCAGTTTGTAAAGTGTGCCGGCACGAAAACTTTGACATATATGTGTTTTTGTGCCTGCTTTTACGATTCATACACTAGGAGAGGGATGCGATGGTAAGAAAACCGGGAAAGATGTACAGGAATCTTGCAAAGAAAGCCTATACTCGCAGAGAGTACATGGGCGGGGTTCCTGGCAACAAGATCGTACAGTTCGAAATGGGAAACCTTTCCCAGGAATTCCCGACTGAGGTTGACCTGATCGTTGAAGAGACCTGCCAGATCCGGCACAGTGCCCTTGAGGCATCCCGTATCTCGATCAACAGGAAGCTCCTGAAGGATGTCGGAAGGACAAACTTCCACTTCAAGGTCCGTGTCTTCCCGCACCACGTGCTCCGTGAGAACAAGCAGGCAACCGGCGCAGGTGCAGACCGTGTCTCGGAAGGGATGCGCCTTGCATTCGGCAAGGCCGTCGGGACTGCAGCACGGGTCGAAGCCGGCCAGATGATCTTCACGGTCTTCTCCACGCCCCAGTACCTGGACAAGATCAAGGCAGCGATGAGGAACGGGGCACACAAGCTCCCAACCCCGTCCCATCTCAAGGTCCACACGATCAAGGTGAGCGGTAAGATCGTCGCAGCACCGAAGATCGCCGGCGATAAGATCGCAGCACCGGTCAAGGCCGAGACCGAGACCGAAGCAGCAGCGGCAGCAGCAGCAGAACCGGCAAAGGGCGCAGAAGCCGCAAAGGGTGCCGACCACAAGGGTGGAAAAGGACCCGCAAAGGCAGAACCGGCAAAAGCAGAGCCAGCAAAGGGCGCAGAAGCCGCAAAGGGTGCTGACCACAAGGGTGGCGCACACAAGGGCGGCAAGAAATAATTTTTTCCCTTTCTTTTCTTTTTTTTTAGAGTGTTTTAGCCGGTACGGCAGGGTATGACAGGATCATCACGCCGGCTGCTGCCATTCGCACAGTATATAATCTCCCCGCCGCTCAACTATAGATAAATGCAGTATACAAAACCGGAGGGTCTGCGGGCGGCAGTTGCAAAAGCAACGTACATAGCTTTGCAGGAGGCGGTCATCTGCCTGCCTCCCGATGTAAAACAGGCAATAGCAAAAGCTGCCGCATCAGAAACACATGCGGTGGCACGGGGAGAATATGATAATATAACAAAAAATATTCTCGCGGCTGAACAGCTCGGCGTGCCCCTCTGCCAGGACACCGGTGTCCCGGTTGTCTACATCACACTTCCTCCAGACGTGCCTTTCACGGGCCTGCTTTTTGATGCAGTCGCCGACGGCATCCGCAAAGCGACACAGGATATCCCGCTGCGGCCAAACGTTGTCGATCCCCTCACCCGGCACAATTCAGGAGATAATACAGGGGAGGGAATGCCGGCGATCCACGTCAGGCCCGGCGACCGGTTTACCGTCACGGTTCTGCCCAAAGGGGCCGGTGCCGAGAATGTTTCAAGGGTTGTGATGCTCCTCCCGTCACAGAAAGACAGGATTGAGGAGATCGTTCTTGAGACCATGCTGATTGCTGAAGGACGGCCCTGCCCACCGGTCGTACTCGGTGTCGGGATCGGGGGGACATTCGACAGCGTCACGGCGCTCGCAAAGGAGGCGCTGCTCCAGCCCATCGATGAAATGACTCCCTTCGAGCAGCAGCTCTGCGATGCAGTGAACCGGCTCGGGATCGGCCCGATGGGGCTTGGCGGGAACACTACGGCACTTGCCATCAAAGTAAAAACGGCAGCCTGCCACACCGCATCTCTGCCGGTTGCCGTGAATGTGCAGTGCTGGGCGAACCGGCATGCAACCGTTGAGGTGAAATGGTGACCGGAACAGTCGTGCAGCTCCACACACCGGTTGGTGATGAGATTCTCGCACTCAGGGCGGGCGACCGGGTCGAACTTTCGGGCATTGTCTACACCGCACGGGACGAGGCGCATCTCCGCATGCAGAAGGAGGGGATCCCCTTTGATCCAAAAGGGGCCGTGATCTATCACTGCGGACCGGTGGTAAAAGACAACAGGATCGTGGCGGCAGGGCCGACCACATCCTCACGGATGAACACCCTTTCAGGATTCCTGTTTGACCATGGGATCCGGGCGCTGATCGGGAAAGGCGGCATGAACGGCACCGTGAAAGAACAGCTCCGGGGAAGGGGCGTCTACTTCGCCTTCACCGGGGGATGTGCGGCGCTTGCCGCATCCCACATGACATTAAAAGGCGTACATTTTCCCGATCTCGGCATGGCCGAAGCGGTCTGGGTAATCGAACTCGACCGGCTCCCGCTCGTGGTCGGGATCGATGCACACGGAAACGATATGTTCGGGGCCGTGCGGGAGAACGCAAGAAAAATCTTCGGCGCAGACCAGAAAACGGAATGCGTATAAAGAATAGGTTTTTTTCGGCTCAACGGCTACATACATAGGACACATCACATGAAACTCGCCATAGACGAGACCCGGTGCAAAGGCTGCAATCTCTGTACCAAGGTCTGTCCGTACAGGATTTTCAAGGAGGGGACACGCCCCAACCTGCGGGGGATTGTGGTACCGGAACTCGACCGCCCGGAGCGCTGTACCAACTGCCGGCTCCGGCACCTGTACGGCCGGCAGCTCTGCGGTGTCTGCCAGCTCACCTGTCCCGACCAGGCCATCCACTGGGTGGAGGAAGAGCCGTACGAACCGCACAAGGTGGCGATTGAATATTGACATCGAGACTTGAATTCTGGCAGGGGAATATTGCTTCCGCAGAAGGGGCGCTGGCGGCGGGGTGCCGGTTCTTTGGCGGGTACCCGATCACCCCCTCGACCGAGATCGCCGAGCACATGGCAGTAAAACTCCCGAAACGGGGCGGGGTCTTTATCCAGATGGAGGATGAACTGGCAAGCATTGCCTCCGTGATCGGCGCCTCATGGACCGGTGCCCGGGCGATGACCGCGACAAGCGGCCCGGGTTTTTCCCTGATGATGGAAAATATCGGGTACGCAGCGATGACCGAGACACCCTGCGTGATCGTGAACGTGCAGCGGGGCGGCCCTTCCACTGGCCAGCCCACCATGGCGGCACAGGGCGATATGATGCAGTGCCGGTTCGGATCGCACGGAGATTACGCGATAATCGCGCTCTGCCCGGCAAGCGTGCAGGAGATGTACGACCTCACGGCAAAGGCATTCAACCTCGCCGACAAGTACCGGGTGCCGGTCTTTTTAATGGCCGACGAAGTAATCGGGCACATGCGGGAGCGCATCATCGTGCCGGATGACGTGGAGCACACTGGCCGCCCGGCCTTTGTACCCGGCACCCCGCCGTTTAAGCCGGGTGCAGATCGTATTCCCGGATTCCCCGAATTCGGAAAGGGCTACGGGACACACGTCACAGGTCTCACGCATGATGAACGGGGCTACCCGTGTGCGACGAACCCCGGACTGCACGCCGCACTCGTACAGCGACTCGTTGACAAAATCGAGTCGGCGACGCAGGAACTCGCGGATTTCGACGTGATCAATCCTGATGCAGAGCAGGTCTTTATCGCATATGGCGCACCCGTACGCACCGTCCAGCAGGTGATCCACGATCACCCGGACAAGACAATTGGCTTCCTGCGGATCCGTACCGTCTGGCCGTTCCCAACCCACGCTCTCGCTCTTTTCAAAAACTCCCGCCGGTTCATCGTGCCTGAACTCAACCTCGGCCAGATCGCCCGGGAGATTGAACGGCACGCAAAAGTGCCGGTGACTTCGATCCCGAAACTCGGCGGGGAACTGCATACACCGGCGGAACTGTTTACAGAATGGGAGGCCGGGGCATGAGCTTTGAGGACTGGTTCCGGCAGGACCGGCTCCCCCACATCTACTGCGCCGGCTGCGGGAACGGCACGATCATCAATTGTACTCTTGCCGCCGTCAGTTCAATGGGATGGAAAAAAGAGGATACCGTCTTTGTCTCGGGGATCGGGTGTTCGTCGCGGGCACCAGGCTATATCGTCACTGATTCGCTGCACACGACCCACGGGCGGGCACTTGCATTTGCAACCGGGGTCAAGATGGCAAACCCGAAACTCCATGTTGTGGTCTTCACCGGGGACGGAGATCTCGCCGCAATCGGTGGCAACCACTTTATCCATGCCTGCCGCCGTAACATCGATCTTACGGTGGTCTGCATGAACAACCAGATCTATGGAATGACCGGCGGGCAGGGCAGCCCAACCACGCCCCGGGGCTGCGTGTCGACAACGACACCCTACGGGTGCACCGAGCCGGCATTCGATCTCTCGGAACTCGCCATAGCAGCGGGTGCAAACTATGTCTCCCGCTGGACATCGTTCCACGTAAAGGAACTTGAAAAAGCAATAAAAGTCGGCCTTGAGACCCCGGGGTTCTCATTTATCGAAGCCCTTGTCCAGTGCCCCACGAACTTCGGGCGCCGGAACAAGTTCCGGCAGGTTGCCGATCAGATTGAGTTCCTCAAATCACACTCGCTCCTGAAAGCAAAGCGGGACCGTCTGCTCGAACAAGGAGAGCCAATCCCGGAAGATATGTACGTGGTCGGCGAACTTATGCGGCGCAACCGGCCCGCGATGGGCCTGCCCCCAAAGGAGACACAGCCATGAGGCGCGAAGTCAGGTTCTCCGGGTTTGGGGGGCAGGGGATCATCCTGTCCGCGGTCATTCTCGGGCGGGCTGCGGTGATGTACGACCACAAGTTCGCCGTTCAGACGCAGGTTTACGGGCCCGAGGCCCGGGGCGGGGCATCGATGAGCGCAGTGATCATCGATGACGATGAGATCCTGTACCCCAAAGTGGCGGTTCCCGACGTCTTTGTCATCATGTCGCAGGAAGGTTTCGAGAAGTACGGCGCCGCGGCCCGGCCCGAAGCTGTCATGATCCTCGATTCCACACTTGTCCACTCGCGGCCCTGCTGCACGTTTTACGAGATCCCGGCAACTGCCGAGGCAAAGACGACGCTAGGCCGGGACATCGTGGCAAATATCGTGATGCTCGGGGCGCTTGTTGGCTATACGCACGTGGTAAGCGTTGAAGCACTGAAAAAAGCCATTCTTGATTCAGTTCCTAAAGGTACCGAAGCACTCAACACCAAAGCCATGGAACTCGGGATCGCACTTGCCGGAGGGAAGAAACAGCCATGAAACTACTGGAGTACGAGGCAAAACAGCTCTTTGCCGATGAGGGAATCAAGGTGCCGACAGGCATCCTGGTGAGCAAACACGAGGAGATCCTCCTCCACATGGACGCGATCAAGGGAAAGGTTGTGGTTAAGGCCCAGGTGGATGTCGGAGGTAGGGGGAAGGCCGGGGGCGTCCTGATGGCCGATCACGACACGGTCATTGAAACAGCCCGCAAACTCTTCAACACCACCATCAAGGACATTCCGGTCCAGAGGATCCTTATCGAAGAGCGCCTCGATATCCAGCACGAGTACTTTGTCAGTATCACGATGGACCGGGCAAAGAAACAGCCTGTGATCCTCTTTGCAGAGATGGGCGGGATGGATATCGAAGAGACCTCACGCAAAAATGCAGGTGCTGTCCGGTCGGTCAGTTTCTGCCCTCTTCTTCCCGATGTACCGGGATTTCTCCTGCGGGAACTCTGCGGCGATGCACCGGCCGATATCCAGAAGACCGTTAACCGGTTATACCATGTATTCTGCCACAAGGATGCGCTCCTAGCCGAGATCAACCCGCTCGTTACGACACCGGGTGGAGTCTATGCGGCCGACGCCAAACTGATCATCGATGACAACAGCCTTGCCCGCCAGGGGATTGCGGTCAACCGGGACCTGACAGAGCGTGAACGTGAAGCAGAGAAACACGGTTTCTCGTTTGTCGAGCTTGGCGGTAACATCGGTGTCATCGGGAACGGGGCCGGTCTTACGATGTCAACGCTCGACCTCATCGAGTTCTATGGCGGCAAAGCCGCAGATTTCCTTGACGTTGGCGGCGGTGCGGACAGCGAGCGGGTGATGCATGCAGTGCGCCTGGTTGCAAGCGTCCCGAAGGTGAAGGTTATTGTGGTGAACCTGCTCGGCGGCATCACGCGCTGCGATGAAGTGGCACGGGGCATCATTGCCTCCGGTGTCAGTGTGCCGGTGATCGTCCGGATTGCGGGAACAAACGCGGAAGAGGGACGAAAACTTCTCTCGGAGAAAGGCTACGAGATGCTCGACACCATGGATCTTGTGGTAAAAAGGGCCGTGGAGGTTGTGAAATGATCTACGGGGACAAGAAGACCGGTATTATCGTGGCGGGCGCGACCGGCCGGCAGGGCGAGTACCACATCGGGCTCATGAATGAGTATGCCCGACAGGTCGGCGGGCGGGGTGTGGTCGCGGGTGTCACACCAAAGAAAGGCGGCCAGACGGTACATGGCGTCCCGGTCTATAACACAGTAAAAGAGGCACAAAAAGAACAGGACGCAACAGCCAGCGTGATCTTTGTGCCCGGGACTGCGGCGGCAGATTCCATTATGGAATCGGCAGATGCAGGCCTTGAACTTGTCGTCGCGATCACCGAGCATGTCCCGGTGCACGACACGATGAAAGCGATTGCCTACGCCAAGATGAAGGGGTGCTCCGTGATCGGCCCCAACTGCCCGGGTCTCCTCTCGCCCGGGGAAGTGAAGATGGGAATTATGCCCGCCGGGCTCTTCTCCCGGGGCTATGTCGGAGTGATCTCGAGAAGCGGGACGCTCACGTACGAAGTTGTCGATGAACTGACAAGGGCAGGTATCGGGCAGAGCACCGTGGTCGGTATCGGGGGCGACCCGGTGATCGGCCAGACCTTTGAGGACGTGCTGGAACGGTTCGCACAGGACCCGGAAACAAAGGCCGTGGTATTGATTGGTGAAGTGGGCGGGAACCTCGAGGTGGAGGGGGCCCGGAATACGGATGTGCCACTTGTCGCTTACATCGCCGGGGTCTCAGCTCCATCTGATAAACGGATGGGCCATGCCGGCGCTATTGTCGAAGGCGGGGAAAGTGATGCAAAATCCAAGATCGCGAGGCTTAAGAAAATGAATATCCCTGTTGCTTCCCGCCCGTCTGAAATCCCGGATCTTGTCCGGGATCTGTTCCGCGGCCATTGCTAAAAAGCACAGAACTATTCAGGTCAATAACTCCTTTTTATTATTTTGATCCCCACGTTGCATGGTTGATGGGGCGGTTTCGTTGATGCAGGAAAAGGTCTACCGGCAAAAAAGGGTTTCTTGATGGAGCTACCGGACGATTGCCGATGCATGTGCATCGAACGGGTTTGTCCGCATTGCGAGGGAGAAGAGATAGGGATAATGCTTCTTTAAATGGCGCATATAGGTCATCCACTCAACAATCAGCAGGCCATAGGCCCGGTTAATATCTCCAGAAAGATGGGCATAATCTGATGCCGGTAGATCCAGAAACTGATCGCGTGCAGCCAGTTCCTCGGCAAGGTGAAAAACTGCCTGGAGAAGCGGGGTGAAGCCTTCGTGCTCGATAATCTGCGGGTTCTCAAAGAAGGTGAGCATGAAATTTCTATGGGATATAAGGAATCCTTTCAGATTTGGCAGGTCAAGGGTTTTACTGTCTATTCTGGTACCATGCTGATGCAGGGTTTCAAAGGCACGGGCAAAATCCTCATCGGACCAGGTATCTGACACCAGGAGTGCAGCGCGTACCTGGTCAACGGCAGGGTCGTGTGCCGAGAAGGTCCGGAGCAGGCTTGTCCCCACTTCGGAGAAAAAGACACCCACCATCATGTTGAGGTTCCCCTGCCGCAAAGCATGCTCCCGTTTCTCGATCATCATGTCAATGGCGGATGCAGCAAGACCCACAAAACAGCCGACCCCGACAAGGATAATTGCAATCGTAAGCAATTTCCCGGCAGGGGTCACCGGGTAGATATCCCCAAAACCCACCGTTGCAATCGTGACCACCACAAAATAGAACGAGTCAAGCAGGCTTCGGTTCTCAAATGTCATCATTCCGGCGACGCCTGCCAGGATCACCACGACAAGAATGGAGACATAGATACGCAGACGGAGATGAAGGGTTTTTATCACACAACCAGATATGAACACACGGATATAAAATGGATTCTTCTATCCTGAAAAGCGATACCCCCGACCAGATTCGAACTGGTGTCGCCGGTGTCAAAGACCGGCATGATTGACCGCTACACTACGGGGGTGGGTCATGTCTTGGTTGAATACATTCGGCAAATTTCCGTAAAGAAAACTTGTCTTATTCCATTTCGCGCATGAGATATTAAAATCCACATCAGGTCATAAGATATGAAGAATTCGAGAGGAGGACGCTCAACGGGGCACGGCCCCTTGCCGCGTGGGCTTCCCCAACATTTCTGAATATCATAAAAAATCAAAAACGCCGCTGTTATATGAAGACATCAAGAAATTTTTAACGCATGGATAAAAGCGACTTTTCTGCTATTGAACGAGAATTGCGATACCAGGAGTTCATGATACGTTATCTCCAAGAGGAGCAGAAAAAAAGATGGGAAGAACTGCATGAAATCGAACGAAAAATGTCAGAATTGAATATAATTATAGAAAATCTGGAACAATTTCAAAAAGATCCAAGATTCAAGAAACTGGTGGAACTTGCTGAAAAAGAGAAGCACAAAGCAAGCCGGTCCGCGGAGCAGGTGCGAGTGCGCCGAAGGTGCACGAAGCGTGCGGAGCGGGGCGGCGATCCTCTCTCAACCGAACAAGAGAGATGATGACGCTCGGTCATGTTCACTCGTCCTCGCTGATGCTCCGGCTCGCTTCACATCACCTCGCTGCTTTTTGAGGTTGCTCTGTTGGTATGATGACGCCCCCAGCTCGTCACTCCGTTCCAGCGCCGGCGGCTGCCCGGCTCGCTCCTCACACCATGCTTCGCATCGTGTTCGTCGCTGTTGATCGGGCATATGCGTAACGTTCGGTGACTCGTTCGCGCGACGCATCAGGGGCTCGGACTCACCGCTGATGCGGCTCGTTACCTTCGCACCCTGAAGCGGCGCTCACTCGGGCCACTGCGGCCACGACCCACCGCCCGCTTCGCTCCTCCCGCCCTTCTTAAGGGCGGGCAGTATGTAGCGATAACTCCTACGGGGGTCGGTTTCCGGTCGGGGGTGGGAGGATGCGAGCCGGAACACGGCGACCATCGCCGTGTCGCGTGAGCATCGGGCGGGCCCAGGAAGATCGGGACAGCCCAAGAGGACAGGCACACGGGCGTATGGCCGGGGGCGGGAGAAGGCGAGCCGGTTACGGGGCCGCATGGCGGGCCCGTCGCGTGAGCCTTCGGGGCGGGTCCAACCGTTGCCAAGAAAGATAATGCCGGGCGTCGATACTGTACCAACCCGGCAGGGCTCTTTGATTGGCGTCATGGTGTCCCTGTCGGGCCACCTTTTTATCTGAACCGAATCTGGATCCGTTTCTTAAGCCGATGCAAACCCCACCACAGGCTTTTTGCAATTCCAAAAATGGTTGAACGTTTTTTCCGGTACTCCCGTAGTTGCCGAGGGCTAAGCATAGGGGCCCCTCAGTACTCCGAGGGAACCATCAGAACACCGTCGATAAGATACATCTTCCAGGTCCCGACCGGAAAATCGGTGTACTCGTATTTCTGCTCGTAAATCACCGGCATGTCGCAGTCTTCGCGACAGGTCAGGACCGCCGTATTTTCTTCGTTGACCGTCAGGGTCCAGAGCTGAAATGGTATTCCCCTGATATTTTGGTGAATGTGGAAAACTGCGCCGATATCGGAGATCAGCCACTGCGCCTCCGCACGTTCGGCCAGGTGCTCGATCCCATCCGTGTGGATAAGGCCGGTGAACGGGTCGCGGATGTACCGGGTCGTCCCGGTAAAATGAGAAAGGGAGGATTTGAGATCCTCGGCTGCGATCATGACGACCGCCCCCGGGCCTCTGCGGAAGCCCTGCACGGCAGCGGCTCGCAGACCCATGCATTCATCTCAAGCCGTTGCCGTTCTGCGATCAGAGTATCGAGG
>NZ_JBAVMX010000006.1:0-4199 GCF_049690535.1 Methanoregula sp.
TCGCTCTTCGTGGCTGACAGGGCCTCCTTAATCCGGCCCCCGACAAGCACAATCTCGTGATCGGGAAAGAGCAGGCGAGAGTACCGGAGCCCGATACGGTCGGTCGTGAGGACAACCTTTTTTGCACCGGCGACCCGTACCTGCACCGATTCTTCCAGGTGAACGTCCCATGGTTCGACAAGCCCGGTCGACCCGAGCACCGAGATCCCGCCCTCGACCCCGACCCGGGGGTTGAGGGTCTTATGTGCGATGCGTGCACCTTCCGGAATAGAGAGCGTGACCGTGGCGCCTGAAATGCCGGTATCACTGATGGCCTCCTGCATGGATGCAAGGATACATGAAAGCGGGGCATCGCTGATCGCGGGAGCCTCTTTTTTGTATCGTGGCGTGTCCCGGGCGAAGCGCCCAATGCCGGGTCCCGGTACGAGAGTCAGTCCGTCCGGGGCAGATACTGCATCAGCCACAAATTCAATACCTGCCGTCACATCCGAAGGATAGTCTCCGGCATATTTCCTGCACGAAGCATGGCCCGCATGGGCAGTCACCGGGACACCGGCCACAAGACCGCAGGGAAGATGGATTGTTACCTGCGACACGTCATGGTCAAGCGAAAAGATCGCTGCCTTGCATGCGGCAGCAGCTGTGGTCCCGGTCGTGTACCCGCGCCGGAGGACAGTGCCCGATGCGGTAAGGATCGCAAAACCCCCTGCGACGAGATCGCGTTCCCGTGAATCCTTGACTTTTGTCACCCAGTCGTTGGGGTACAGAAAACCGGTGACCGGGTCCCTCATGACGCAGATTCCCCGATGAGAATTGTGATGCATTCGTTGATGGCGGCGACAGCGACCGGCGTGCCGCCCCGGGTCCCTTCGGTTGAAATCGAAGGGATATCAAGACTGCGGAGAACTGCCTTTGACTCTGCCGCGTTCACAAAACCTACCGGTGCGCCGATCACAACCGCAGGCCGGATGCCTTCGCGGATCATCCCGCAGACCGTGAGCAGTGCAGAGGGGGCGTTCCCGATGACGACAATGGATCCGGCCAGCTGGTCTTTGAGTGCGATAAACCCGGCAGAACTCCTCGTAATCCCTTTCTCCCGAGCGATCTCACCGCCGAAATCAAGGGCACAGAGGATTTTTGATTCGTGCCCTTTTTTCTGGATACCCACCTGCACCATCCGGATATCGGTAATGATGTGAGCACCGGCTTTGAGCGCCGCCAGTGTGGCAGGTACGGGATCGGCGTTGAACCTCAACAGGTCAGCCATCGCGAAATCGCCAACTGCAACCGAGCATCGCTGGCGGACCCGGTCCTCGGGCGTTTCGTTTCCCACAACCTTCCGTGCGAGCGTACGTGAGGTCTTTGAGATCTCATAGGCCTCGGGGGTGGTTGCGCCCGGGTCAATATACGTACTTGTGGTGGTATCCGCGTGGTGTGATGATTCCTTTGACATTGTTTCCCATCCTCCATATACGGCTCTCGCTTCCGCCGATGATAACCGTTGTATGCATATCGATCTGATCGATGACACTCTCAATTTCCCCCAGTGTCGTTATCACCGGGTCTGCCTGTCCCTCGCGCAGGGCATTTTTTATGATCGCGACCGGCACGGTGGCCGGATAATATTTCCGGGCATGTTCAATGGCAAGTGCAAAGTTGTGCGGCCTGCCGTGGCTGCGGGGGTTGTAGATCACGACCGGGATCCCGACCGAGAAGACTGCATCAAGGCGCTTTTCAATCACCTCAAGCGGCGTGAGCAGGTCCGAGAGACTGATGACCGCAAAATCCCCGGAGAGGGGAGACCCCACAAGCGAGGCACCGGCATTTGCCGCGGTCACGCCCGGGACTACCTCCACCGGGATTGTCGCACCAGAATGTTCGAGCACCTCAAGGACGATACCGGCCATGCCATACACGCCCGCATCCCCCCCGGAGACAATTGCAACCTTGTGGGACTGTGCAAGTTCGATCGCTTTTTTCGCCCGTTCGACCTCTTTACCCATCGAACTCCGGATCACCTGTTTCCCGGTAAGCAGCGGCCGGATCGGTTCGAGATAACTGTCGTTTCCGATCACGTAGTCCGCACCGGAGATCGCATCGATCGCGCGGCCGGTCATGTATTCCTTCCGTCCCGGCCCGCACCCGACAATCCAGAGACCGTTTGTCCGGCTCTCAACGGGCAATGGCAATGGTCACCTTCCCAAACACTTTCTTTTTCATAACGAGTTCCCGGTGTTTACTGACTGCAAGCGCACACGGTTCGGCGACCCCGATAAGGCCGATCTTTTTTGCCTTCGAGGGTGTGGCAGTGATCTGTGCGTTAACAGTATCATCATCAAGGAATATTAAGTTGGCAGGGATTGCGGCAATCCCGTCAATGAGACCGGTCTCGCCGCATTTTTTTGCTGTGGTCGAAAAGAGCATCACATCTGTTTGTGCAATACCCCCTTCTGCCAGCGCTGCACGAACCGCACTAGTCACTTCTTCTGCAGTCACTCCTTTACGACAGCCGATACCGACAACAAAATCCCCTTTGTGCACGAGGACTGAAACATCGGGGCCGGCAATCACGATCCCGGGGCCGGGCACGGAATATATTTTTGTGGTACCGTCAAGTATCCCGGTATTGACCGCACGGGTCGAGTCGCGGTTGACAATATCGCAGCCGGTCCGGCCGGCAACGGCTTCCACGGAATCAAGGCCGGTCGCTTCTGTTGCCGTGGAGATCACCGGGACAAGGCCGAGGCCGGCAAGTTCCTTTGCGAGCTCGTTTGCCCCGTGGTGGCCCCCGAGCAGCGGGACCGCATACGAGAAATCCGGGGTGACAACAACAACAGCCGGGTCGGTCCACTTATCGCGGATGAGCAAGGCAATGCCGCGTACCACGATCCCCATCGACATCAGCGCAACGATCCGGCGGGCCACAGGAAAAACATCGGCAAAGATTCCGGCCCGGTATTCCAGCACATCCGCATCCAGGAATTCCGCAATCCGACCGGCATCCCGGAGGAACCGGGGCAGGGCAATTACCACGGTATCTTTCATGAGTAGAGGTAGGATTTGACGTGCCCTTTCTTCACACCGCCCACGACGCCACCGATAAGAAGAAGCGCCGTGTGTTCGATCCCGGCGGCCTGTGCCTTTGCCGCGATATCAGAAACGGTGCCCCTGACGATCTTCTGGTCAGGCCACGAGGCATGGTAGACCACGGCGGCCGGAGTATCCGGGGGACATGACAATTTCCCTGTTATTTCTCCGAGTTTTTCCGTGCCAAGGAAGACGACCATGGTCGAATTGAGACGCGAGAACTCCCCGATCTGATCTTCTTTGAGGGTTTTTCCCGCCGGGCGGGTGACAATAACGGATTCCGAGACGCCCCGGAGCGTGAGCTGGGTTTTGAGTGCTGCCGCCGCCGCAAAGAGTGAGGAAACACCGGGCACAATCTCGACTGCAATATTCCGCTCTTCGAGTTTTTCGATCTGTTCGACAATGGCACCGTAGAGCGCCGGGTCGCCTGAGTGGAGCCGGACAACATTTTTTCCGACGGCTGCGTGCTGTACCATCGTGTCGACCATCTCGTCAAGGTGCATGCCCCAGCTGTCGAGTTTCAGCGCCGCACCGGATTCTGCGACCAGCACCGGGTTCACAAGAGATCCGGCATAGATCAGGACATCGGCGTCCTGTACGAGCCGGTGTCCTTTGACCGTGATCAGTTCCGGGTCACCGGGGCCGGCGCCCACGAACCAGACTTTTGCTCCCGTATCATTTGCAGGTTTTTTTACCATATCAGCGCCTCGCGTACAGCACACTCATGTAATCGCTTTTTTTGGGGATCTCGTCATTGCGGTACACTTTCATATCCGGGAAAAACATCCGCTCGACAAGGATAAACTCTTTGAATCCCTCTGCTTTGAGCCCTGCGATGATCTCCTGTGGGTGCCGTGCCTTGAGCCGGATGAGAGCTGACGGTTCTGCGCCATCGGATACGACAAAACCCCCGGCAAGCGGGACACCGGCTGCGGCCGCAAACGCGGTGATCGAACTGATCCCAGGCTCGGTCCGGCACTCGATACCGGGATAGCGTTCCGCAATGATCCCGCAGAGCCGGGAGAATGTGGAGAAAAAGTTCGGGTCGCCGAGGATCCCAAAGACGGCGAGACCTTTCTGTGCAACCGGTGCGATTTTCTCCGCGTTCGCTT
>NZ_JBAVMX010000007.1:0-2920 GCF_049690535.1 Methanoregula sp.
TTAAAAAGGACACCCGGATTAAGTTAACGTATCAGGAGTATGAGGAATGTTCTGTCCAAAATGTGGAAAAGAGACTGACGCGTCCGGACAATTCTGCCAGTGGTGCGGGGCACCGATCGAAGCTGCCTCCCTTGGGCCGGCAGCGGTCGCTTCTCCCGAGGTTGACGAAGCTCCCGATGTCGGCATCTATGCCGGCCTTGGACGGCGGTTCGTTGCGTTTATCATTGACTTTATTCTTATTGCCCTGTTCGGCATCATTGCGGTTGCATTTTTCAACCAGGCAAACGGGATCATGTACCTGTATTACCTCGTGGTCTCCCATGCGCCGATCACCTCGCTGACCGAAGCGGGAACGCCGATCGCAGCTCTCGGGCCTATCGTTGCTGCCGTTGGCATCCTGATCATCATTGTTCCCTGGCTCTACTACGCAGGCTTTGAATCCTCGCGGGGACAGGCTACGCCGGGGAAAGTCCTGATGCGCCTTGAGGTGACCGACCTTGAAGGTAACCGGATCTCCTTTGCCAAGGCAACGCTGCGGTTCTTCGGGAAGTTTATCTCGACGCTGATTATCTTCATCGGATTTTTGATGATCGGCCTCACCAAAAAGCGGCAGGGTCTTCATGACAAGATCGCCGGCTGCCTCGTACTCCTTCAGGATTAACACTTTTTTGGCGTTTAAGCGCCCCTGATTCATGTGGGTGACCGGTTTTAACCGGTGTGCAACTTCTGTTTTGCAGCATGTCCCACGGCAGGGTGGGATCTGAGAAAAAAGAGCGATCACCGGTACCGCAGTTTGATGCCGAGCAGGATGAGGATCAATACAAGCGAAATTCCGTTTGCCGCGATGATGGGGAGGGCGTTTGTCCAGACCCCGTACACGAACCAGAGGAAAACGCCGACGGCATAGAGCACGAGCATGGAAAGAGAGATGTCTTTTGTCTCTTTAAGTCTCAAGCTCCGTATGACCTGCGGGACATATGCGACGGTCGTGAGGGTCCCGGCAATAAAACCGACAATGGTGATGGAGTCCATCATGTTTTCCTTACACTAATGGGGTATCTGCTCTTTTATACCGGTGGGCATCCAGGTGGTGAAAGCCACAACGAATACGTCATTCAAGTGCGCCTTACGCAATTCCTCCGGCATCACGTCAGGCCGGGTTCCGGTGAGAACTGATCGGAGACCACCAGCCAGCGTCCACCCTGCTTTATCAGCGTGAACATGTCCCGGCCCTGCATGGCAACATCCTGTCCTCCTATCGTAAACCTGATAGTAAAAAAGTACGTAAGTACGGCGCAGGTGCCCCGGCAGAAGAAACTGACCCGGTGACCGGTTTCTTTCCACGCGTGGATTTTTGCCGCCTCCACAAATCCCCGCCACCCGGCCACATAGGCTTCCTTACCTTCAAGCCTGCCCGGGATTGTTGGGGCGACTGCCACTGCATCCGGGTGGATGTACCGGCCAAACGCTGTTTCATCCCATGTTTCCGTCCAGTGCCGGTTCATTTCTCTTACGGTCGCGATCACTTCGTTTGCGCGTTCTGATTCGTCCATGATACTCCTCACTTCCTTTTTTTGTATGTTTCAGGTTATAACCCACAAGGTCTGCGCTCCGTGAAAGTGTCCGGTGATGAGGAGCCGCTATGCAGGGTCCAAAAAGAGGAGGTTATCATTTCAGCAGTACTCTGGAGAGACTGTCGGGTTTGATCTGTATTGTGTTATACGATCCCGGTCGCCTTAAAAAACGTGTAACAGAAGACACCGTCAGGTTCGCAGGTACGGTACAGGTCTGCGATGCCCTGCTCCCACTCGGCTGGTGACATCAGTTCTCTGGTGAGCACCGTGTCCCTGACTCCTTTAACCATTGCAGTGAACGTCTGCCGGGTGAACCCCTCGACAAGCGCCGGCCGCGAGGCATCGACATACACCATTCTCGGCAATACGTGCACATCCGCATACCCGGCCTGCACAAGCAGCGGGTAGAGTTCCCGGCCGATAAGGGCGTTTCCCCCGGCCTCCCGCTGGAGACGGACAAGGCACCGGATGGCTTTTTTTGCCTCGGCACTGTCAGGATGAAAATACGCTGAACCATGATCGCCTTCGATGACCGTGATCGTCCCGCCCGGCCGGATAAGGGAACGGAGTAGGCGGAGCGCCTGTCCCGGATCGGAGAGGTGTTCCAGTACGAAACAGACAAAGATGTGATCGAAACTTTCCGGCGCGAACGGGAGGCTGAAGAGATCGCCGGCCTGGAAGGTCACATTAGTGATCCCTTCGGCGCGTACCCGTGCCTCCGCACGCCGGATCGAGTTCAGGGAGATGTCGACAGACGTTATCTCTGCGTCGGGGCTGCTCTTTGCAAGGATTACCGTCTGGGCGCCGGTCCCGCACCCGGCTTCGAGCACCCGGCTCCCGGCCGGGTACCGGGTATCGCTATGGAGAAGGGAGGTCAGGGTCCGAGCCTGGTCGCCCAGCCGTTCCGCTTCCCTTTCCGAATACCCGTGGACATAGTCGCCCTCATTCATGCGCATCTACCAGAGTACCGGTGCAGTTTCCCCGCTATAAAAGTACGGCGCTTCCCAAAAGAAAACCTCAATGTCGGACCACGTACTTCCCCTTTTCCGCAGATCATTTCATGTCCCGCTCTCCCGTTGCAATTCTGACCTGTCTGAAGTGTGGCGGGTAAAAGATCCTTCCTGAAACCCGCAGCGGATCAGAAAAGATGATTAAACCATCCTCCCTTTCCGCGGTCACGATGTACGAATGATACCGCAACCGTTGCACTTCCGGGAGCGCAGAACAGGAGGCGACCTCTTTTTGGCTCGTATTTCTGAATTTTTGGTAGCTCACCGGGTCGGTCATCCCAAGGCCGATCCGGTAGTCCCGTGCCATCCAAGCATCCCCGCTCTCGTAAACTGCAA
>NZ_JBAVMX010000008.1:0-5736 GCF_049690535.1 Methanoregula sp.
CCATGTGATCGCGTACTGGTTGAAGTCCTCGTTGAGGGCGGCGCAGGCAGCGGCCTTCAGTTCAGGGGGGCAGGGGAAATCAGGAAAACCCTGCGCGAGATTGATCGCATTGTGGGCGAGCGCGAGCCGGGTCATCTCCCGGATCACGGATTCGGTAAAGGCATCGGCCCGCGAGGGGTGGGGAGCGTGGGTTGGTGCCGGCGCAGGTTGTGTGGAGTTTCCTGCGATGCCGGGCCCGGTCTGCTTCATGATGAGAAGGTGGAACTGGTATGAAAATAAGGTACCGGGTCATGTGCCGGTTCCAATATCGTTACGTGACAGACCAGAACTCCCGTAAAACCCGGGCACGGTTCAAATCTGTTTAAGGTTTCCCCGCTGTTTCACGAACCTGTCCCAGTTCCACGGTTCGTCCAGCACATTCACAAGTACATGCTCGATACCGCAGACCCCGAGCACCTTGCGCTGCACCTGCCCGGACAAGTGATCGGAAAGAGGGCAGGCCTTGCAGGTGAGAACCATGTCGATCTCCACATTGGTACCCTTCACCCGTATTTCCTTGATGAGGCCGAGGTCCACGATGTCGATACCAACCTCGGGATCAATGACTTCCCGCAACGCTTCACGGATCTCGTTCTCGCAGACGATCTCCTGCCGGGCTGTAGGGGAGATTGGGCCGTGTTGTACCTGCTCGAAAGTGCGGAGCCTCTCTTCGAGTCGGTTCTGCCGGTCCAGCAGCCGGCTCACCACACGGAGCATCGGGTCGGGCATGACCTCTTCGATGGTCTCTTCCGGGAAACCATGCTCCGGGCCGGCTATTCTGCCCGGGACACCGACAACCGTTGCGCCTGGCGGGACCGACCGGACCACGACCGACCCGGCACCGACCTTTGCCCCCTTTCCAATCCGGATGGGACCAAGGACGATGGCACCGGATCCAAGGATCACACCGTCTTCAATAGTCGGGTGGCGCTTAACATTCTCGAGCGCCGTGCCGCCCAGCACCACCCCCATATAAATAAGGACGTCGTCTCCAATCTCGGCAGTCTCGCCAATAACGACCCCCATGCCATGGTCAATGACCACCCGCCGGCCGATCACGGCACCGGGATGGATTTCAATCCCGGTAAGGAACCTGCAGATGTGGGAGACGAACCGGGCCCAGAATTTCAGGTTGTGGGTCCAGAGCCAGTGGGCCCTCCGGTGGAACCAGAGAGCATGGAGCCCCGGGTAACAAATGAGGACTTCAAGAGTGGAGCGGGCGGCGGGGTCCTTGGAAAAGATTGCCCGTATGTCTTCCCGGAGGCGTTCAAAAACCATGGCTGTCTCACTTATTCCACGAATAGGTCAGGGATACTTAAGTAGCGTTCACCCGTATCCGGCAGGATAACGACAATGAGCTTGCCCTTGTTTTCCGGACGCGCTGCCACCGCAAGTGCCGCATAGGTCGCAGCACCGCTGGAGATCCCTGCGAGGATACCTTCTTCTTTTGCAAGTCTCCTTGTTGTCTCGAATGCATCCTCATTTTTGACACGGATAATCTCGTCCACCAGCTCACGCTTGAGCACTGCCGGGACAAAACCAGCTCCGATTCCCTGGATGCGGTGCGGGCCGGGAGACCCGCCGGAGAGGACCGGTGATGCATCGGGTTCGACGGCAATTGCACGGAACGAGGGCTTTCTTTTCTTGATCACATCTGCGATACCGGTAATTGTTCCCCCCGTCCCCACACCTGCAACGAGGATATCGACCTTCCCGTCAGTATCGCGCCAGATCTCTTCGGCGGTGGTCTTCCGGTGTATTGCCGGGTTGGCCAGGTTGTTGAACTGCTGGGGGATGTAAAAGTACTTCGGGTTCTCTGCTGCCATCTTCTCGGCCCTGGAAACGGCCCCTTTCATCCCTTCAGGACCCGGTGTAAGTACCAGCTCCGCGCCAAATGCTTTTGCAAGTCTCCGCCGCTCGACACTCATGGTCTCCGGCATCACCAGCGTCAGTTTATATCCCCGGGCCGCACTCACGAACGCAAGCGCCACGCCGGTGTTGCCGCTCGTTGGTTCGAGAATGATCGTCTCCCTTGTGATCAACCCGCGCTTTTCAGCTTCGTCGAGCATTGCAACCCCGATCCGGTCCTTGATGCTGCTCAACGGGTTAAATGACTCAAGCTTGGCAAGCACCGTTGCGCCGGCACCGCTGGTGAGGCGGTTCAGCCGTACGAGGGGGGTGTTGCCGATGGTTGCTGTAATATTATCATAAATCTTTGCCATACTGTTTCCTTCTATGACTCCGGGATCTCCCGCACAAGCCGGCAGGTCCCGGATGTTCACAATTGTTAATTGTCCGGAGCCAGATATTATACCTTGGTTTCCAGCAAAAACCACTTCCCTGATCTGGTACTATCAGTGATATCATTTTTGTGAGATAACAAGAATATAGCGGCAAAAACTGACGCAAAATCAGGGTATATTACCCTGCCTGTTCCATACTGGGTGTTCACAATGGTGAACAGGAAAACAGCCATGAACACACACCATGCGAATATCGCTGGACACGCGGCCGGCCCGGGTGTACCCGGAGCTGATGCCCGGGCCTGTGCCTGCAGCCTGCCGGGAAGACCGGTAGAACGGCTCAGCGGTATCCGGAGCTCCGGGCAGTATTGTACTCCCATAGGGCAGACCAGATCAGGCTCACCACTGAACGCACACCGCATAACCCGCGGACGACATGCGATCCCCGGTATGTGTCCGTGAGAATCATATCCTGATTTCACGTCCTCACACCCGACCCGGCAGGGTCATGCGGCATCATCTCACCCGTT
This sequence comes from Methanoregula sp., assembly GCF_049690535.1. Lineage (GTDB taxonomy): Archaea > Halobacteriota > Methanomicrobia > Methanomicrobiales > Methanospirillaceae > Methanoregula. The sequence continues at coordinate 2,813 of NZ_JBAVMX010000008.1, forward strand.
ATGGCCGAAATCTCTACCGGAATTAAAATAAGCCTCATGCACCACAACCATATCACCTCCACTCTGATGCCCGGGAGAGTGTTTACTCCTCCCGGGGAAGAATAATCATTTTCATGACAGATTTTCCACGATACATGTACATCTCTGGCAGAAAACGTGAAGATGACACCTGTGGTTGCGGAGCCGGTGGCAGGGGCTTTATTGCATTCCTGATAACTCATCAAGACGTGCAGGGAAGCTGACCCATAATCTCTCCGGTAGTGAAAAACCTTATTATTCCATGGCAATACACAAAACATTAACAATTGTGAATTTGCATAATATATTCTTATATTGGAAACACGTCCCGGAAATTCGAAAATCTCATCGGAATAAGACCCCGCACCAAAGTTAATGGGGGCAGACAGGGATGTGTAAAAGTGATCTAAATGCCGGGATTGCCCGGATTAATCACGGGAAAACCAGCAATCCAAAAATCAAAAGGATAAAAACGGGCCGGTGTGGCAGAGCGGTAAATGCCTTCGCCTGCAAAGCGGATGTGTGGGGGTTCGACTCCCTCCGCCGGCGTCTATAAAAGGGGATCACTGCCATGGAACTGTATAACACGTTATCACGAACCGTTGAACCGCTGGTGACGCTTCACCCTGACCGGGTCGCGCTCTTTGTTTGCGGTCCGACGGTCTATGATTATTCGCACCTGGGGCATGCCAGGACCTACGTCGTCTTTGACGTCCTTGCAAAGTACCTCCGGTGGACCGGAAAAGAAGTGTTCTATCTCCAGAACATCACCGATGTGGACGACAAGATCATCAACCGCGCCAAAGAAGAAGGCGTCTCCCAGAGCGAGCTTGCCCGTAAGTTCGAGACCGAATACCTGCGGGACATGCATGCACTCGGGATCGATGCGGTCAGTTACTATGCCCGGGCAACGACCCACATTCCCGAGATCATCGGCCAGGTACAACGGCTGGTCGACCGGGGCGTTGCATACGTCACGGAGACCGGGGTCTACTTCAACCTCGACACGTTCAACCATAACGGGGAACTGTCGGGCCAGGAGCGGGCAAAACGGGTCAGCCGGGTCACCGATGCGACCAAGCATAATCCGCTTGACTTTGCGCTCTGGAAACTGGGCGAGTTCGGGGAGTACACCTGGGACTCTCCATGGGGCAGGGGCCGGCCTGGCTGGCATATCGAGGACACGGCGATATCGGAGAAGTATTTCGGCCAGCAGTACGACATGCACGGCGGGGGGCTGGACCTGATCTTCCCGCACCACGAGGCGGAGATCGCGCAGATGGAGTCGCTCGAAGGGAAACACCCTATGGTCAGGTACTGGCTGCACACGGGATTTTTAACGGTAAAAGGCGAGAAGATGTCAAAGTCTCTCGGGAACTTCATCACGATTCGTGACGCGTTAAAAATGTGGAACAGGGATGTCCTGCGGTACTTCATCCTGCTCTCCCACTACCGGTCCCCGCTCCAGGCAACCGACGAAGGTTTTGCAAACGCGGCAAAAGGGCTCGACCATATCCGGGCGATTGCCACGAAAGATAAAGGGGCCGATGCAGAGGGGCGAAAAGCGTTTACTGACACGATGGAGGCCGACCTCAACACACCTATGGCCATTGCCGCCATCCAGAAACTTGCGGGAAGCGGGGACTTGGAGGCTTTGCGGGAGTACGGGGAGATCCTCGGTATCAATTTCCTGCGCGAGACAAGCGCACCGTTAAGCGTCCTACAGGATATCCGGGCAGAGCTGCGGGCGAAAAAACAGTTTGAGGTTGCCGATCTGATCCGCGAACGCATGGTGGCTGCAGGGATACCGATCACGGATAAGCCGCTATGATCAGGTTTTCTCCATAATGCCTCTGCCGGATTTCACATGACAAACCTGCCGATGCCGGCATTACGTTTTATGTATTCATTTTTTTGCATCAAGAACAAGCGGTGACGGTTGTTCTTCCCAAGGGTATACCCGTTGCGAATGTATCCGTGATTACCCAAAAAAAGCACTGCATGAGTATATGCACAAGGATACGGCCACTGTGCACCCGATCGCAAGAAGCCCGGAATACTACGATATCTTCAGAAAACGTGAAGCCTGAATCAATATGGGAAAATAAAAAAATCGCGGACAGGACGGTGGTGACGGGATCACCACGGTCCCGTGACAGAGAGGAAGGTGCCGGTTGTACACATCGGACGCATCATACAGCGACCACCTCTTCCTGCGGCTTCGTGTTCAGGCCGTACAGGCTCTGCCGAGCATCAACGAAATAATAATGTTCGATCAGGAACTTTTCATCCTTGAGCCTGTTCAATGCATACCGGACAGTACGGGACGGCAGGGCGGTCTCACGGATGAGATCCTTCTGCGTCAGCTGACCGCTCGTTTCCAGCACTTTATACACGAGCTTTGCCGATGGTGGCAGGTGCCCGATTCGTGCGAATGATCCTTCATTCGCGCCTACGTTATTTTCGACAAAAACGATCCCTCATAGTGGATCACCATACCTAGGTAAGAATTCACAATTGTTAAGTCTTTCGTTTCACAGCTACGCAGGACCCACGTAAATGTTTGTTCCGCGGATGTCAAATGCCCTAAAAACAAGGGTATATTCACATTTTTGGGGAAGGAGTGGCCTTATTCATTCTTAAGCCCGCACCAGAATCTCTATGCATGTCAAGCATAGATTACTTGACCTCACATTATTTTCGCGCATTTTTGCTGCATGCATGGACCCTGCTGCAGGATCGGTACGAGCCTCGCATTCACTGATGCCGGCAAATGTACCCTGAAAAGGTGTATGCCCCGAAAGAAATCCGGTGTTACAGCCCGGCCACGAGAACACAATCATTTTTTAACTGAGTCATCGCGGGACTGCAAACCGGTTTCCCTGATGCAAACACCGGCCAGGGTC
>NZ_JBAVMX010000009.1:0-31491 GCF_049690535.1 Methanoregula sp.
TCATATTCATCAAATGCCTGTTGCAGTTCTTCCTGTGTGTTCATGACAATAGGGCCGCCCCATGCAATGGGTTCGCGGAGAGGTTTTCCCGAGAAGAACAGGAACCGCACGCCGCTTTTGCTTGCACGGACATCGACGACATCCCCGCTCTCACCAAATAACCCGATGGTACCGTTCTCCATCTCCTCTCCCTGATGCGGATCGAACCTGCCGCTGCCATGGATGACATAGACGGCGGCCATGTACCCGGGCCGTACCGGGTGGGAAAACTGAATAGAAGGTCCAAGAGAGATATCGAGATATTCCGGCCCTGCCATGATATCGCGGACCGGACCGGAAACACCGGCGATCGTCCCGCAGATGACTCTGATACTCGCACCGCCCGGCAGGGCGACCGTGGGGATCTCACCGGCCTTGATTTCCTGATACCGCGGATCCATCATCTTGTGCTTCCGTGGCAGGTTAACCCAGAGCTGGAACCCCCCCCATCCTGCCATTCACCGGCTTTGGCATCTCCTGGTGGATGATGCCGGAACCTGCCGTCATCCACTGGACGCACCCGGCATCGACCGTGCCGGCATGGCCCATGCTGTCGCCATGCTCGACAGTTCCCTCCAGCATATAGGTAACGGTCTCGATCCCCCGGTGGGGGTGCCAGGGAAAACCGGCCAGGTAGTCGGAGGGTCGGTCGGCCCGGAAGTCATCAAGCATCAGGAACGGGTCAAAGGCCGGAATCTCGCTGTAACCAAACGCCCGGTGGAGCCTGACCCCGGCTCCCTCCAGGGTCTCCCGGGAACGGGATGTCTTTACCATAGTTCTTGCCCGGTGCATATGGTCTGGCATAGGAAGAAAGGGGCAATAAATGTACGGGATGTACCAACCGGGAGACCGGTCCTGGCACCCGGTACCGGCCACAGAAGTTCGATCCGTGCACCGATCTCTTATGGTGTGCCTTTGGGGTCGACCAGGATATCGCTGCCCTCTTTTTTTACCGGGTAGATGGGCATATCATAGGTCTTTATCAGGCGCTGTTCATCGGCAATCCCCGCAAACATCTGCCCCACCTTCTCTTTCACCTTTTCGGGACAGCCGGTAAACATTTCCTTAAGACCCTCCAGTTCCAGGACCGGCCCGGACATCAGTTTTCCGCTGGTCAGATCGAACTGCGAGGCATGCATGGGGCAGGTCACGATCGTCCCCGTCAGGGAACCCCGGGAGAGCCGGGCGTTCTCGTGGCCGCACCGGTCCCCGATGGCATAGAATGTCCCGTTGACATTCACGACGCAGATCTCGGTCTCGCCGATCTCGACATGTTTCATAGTTCCGGCAGGTACCTCACCTGCTGTTGCAACCTTAACAAAACTCATGGTTATTTTCACTCCTCTCTGATCCTTCCTCTTTTGTCAGTGCTGTGCGTGGCTCCCGTCGCAGAACGGCTTGTTCTGCGATTTCCCGCACCGGCAGAGCGTGAGCCGGTTCCGGATATGATACGGTTTCCCGTCAGCAGATACCACCGGGATGCCGCCCCGCACCCAGAGCGGCCCGTGTTCCCCGCGCGGGGGATACTCGATAATGACAATGGATTTCTCCAGATCGGGCTCGATGGCCTTTCCGGTCTCCTGATCCTTCATGACAAGCCTGCCGGACGGGCAGTTGCAGGCCTCTTCGATGGCGATCTCCCGGGCCTCCGGGTTATCCGATTGTTCCGTCAGGTTCCAGATTCCGCCTGCCCGCATACAGAACCGGGCATGGACGCAGAGGTTCTCGTAATCGAGCAGTTCCAGGTTTGGGCCCCGGATGATCCTCGGGTGCCGGAGATCAGGCTCGTTTCCTGCGGTCTCTGTACCATCAAAGCCGATTTTCGCATGCATCCCGGTGCAGAAGGGTTTGTTCTCTGAATGACCGCACCGGCAGAGGGCATAGGTCTCCTGTACGGGAAACCTCTTTGCCTCCCGCCAGGTCCGGCAGTAGCCTTCGTCATCGTTGCAGATCTCCATCTGTATAAGCGGGACGCCCCCGGTCACGATATAAGGGCCGTTCTTTGTGACCGTGATCTTCATGCCGTCGTTTTTCTGTTCTCTGGATTTTTTATCAGTCTCTGTCATGGTATGCTACTGTTCCCTGTACTTGTCCAAAGCCCGCCAGATAACGCCGGGATCTGCCCGGGTACAACCCACCGTAAGGAGACCCCCCGGTCACTCCCGACACTCTTCCCGGTGAGATATTCACATCAGGCCGATCTGCTGCATTAAGGCGATCTTGTCGTAGAAGAGCTTCTCCTCGACGATTTCCCCATCCTTCCAGTGGGCAACAGTACAGAATTCGACCTTGAATTTCTTCCCGTTGGGCGGTATCACTTTTCCGTCCGGCGCGGTCATCGGGCCCTTAAACGTTCCCGTGAACTCGGCGACAGAGCACGTATAGTCCCCCTGGGCGAAGAAGATCTTGTACGGCCGGTTCCCGACCTTGTTATCCGGGAAGATCTTAAAGAAAGCGATCGCTTCATCCTTGTGTGAGTGGCGGCCATGGGTCGGTTCTGCCTGTGCTGGCCAGAAGACATCGACATCCTTTGCGTGGCGTTTCTCGAATGTTGCCCAGTCCTGGGAGTTCCAGGCATCGTCCAGCGTCTGCATGAGACGCATATTTTCTTCGACTGACATGGTTCTTCACCTTTATTACGATCGTGAATTGCCATGGGGGCTCTTAATTGTTTTGTAACTTATATGCGGTGAAATGGTGTAGTATATCGTACAATGACCACGGACCAGAAAACGATCGCCCTGCTCCAGACCCTCGGGCTCTCCGCGTACGAGGCAAAAGCCTACGCTGCCCTGGCACGGATCGGGAGTACGACCCCGTTTGCTCTTGCCGAGGAGGCCGGGATCCCGCGCACCAAGATCTACGACACCATCAAGCGACTCGAACGCGAGCACTGGATCACCGTCGAGAAGGGGAGGCCTGGGAAGATCACGCCGGTCTGTCCCGGCGATGCGATCGGCAGCCGGAAGTCTGCCCTCCTTGCCGGGATCGACCAGATGGCCAACGAATTTACCATGACCTACGAGAAGCGCACGGAGGTAAATCCCCCCAAGACCAGTATCGTACGGGGTATCGGCAATATTACGATCAAGACGGCCGATATGATGAGGCGGGCAAGGACGAGCCTCTATCTGTTTGGCACCCTGTACTACCCGGAAGAGCTTGAACCGATCAAACAACAGCTCGACGCTGCAAAACGAAGAGGCGTCATTCTCCGGATCTCGTCGAATAACCCGGTGCGGACAAAGGAGAAGATCCTCGATGTCCGCGAATCCTTTTCCCGGGTGACAAAGGACTTCCAGACCGCCCCGGAGCCGTTCATCCGGACCCTCACCATTGACGGCCGCGAGATGCTGATGATGTTCCCGCTGCCAGAGGATGAGTCAGCGGACCGGGCAAACCTGGTCGCGCTCTGGATTGAGAACGAGATGGTGACAAAAGCGATCAACAATGCCTTCAATATCATGTGGGCAAATCCGGAATGGACCGGGAATTCTGCATAGCGCACAGGGTCAGGGTTTTTCACGCCGCAGCTCATGCAAAAAAGAGGAGGGCACCGGCAGTGATTGCCGCTGCCCGACGGTTTTTTTCGAGGGTGTTACTGTCTCCCGAGGCCGATCATGTACCCGTACCGGGAATAGACTTCCTTTACCAGTTCGCCGGCCTTCGGGTTGGCCCAGTCGTGCATCCATTCAGAGACCAGTGATTCAACGGTGATCGGAACGACCCCGGCCTGGAGCATCCGTTCGATCCCGTACCGGTGGGCATCGGGCGTGGAATCGCCCCCTGCATCCATCAGGCCGTAGACCTCGTACCCTTCCCTGATGCCGTGCAGGGCTGTATAGGCAAAACACATGCTCGTCCAGAGCCCGGAGACCACCAGTTTCTTTCGGCCGGTCTTTTTGAATGCGTTCAAGGTCTTTTCATCCTCGAAAGCATCGAAGCTGGGTACCGTGCGGGCGTACACTTCCTGGCCCGGGAAGAGGTTTGTTACTTCGGCAAGGAAGTTCCCGTTGCCCGCCGGGTTGATCGTCGAGAGCACGACAGGGATGTTTAAGATGCTTGCAGCCTTTGCAGCGCAGTATGCTGCATTCCGGATGATCGTCTTGTCTCCCGATGCCACGCCGGCATACATCGTGGGCTGGTAGTCCACGAGGACGAGTGCGCTGTTCTTGTCGCTCAACAACTCCAGTTTTCCGTCTTTTGGGTTTGGCATTCCTGATTCCCCCATTTTTAGTATACCAGTGAATCCCTCCCCAATACTAAATAGGTATTGACCACGGCAACGGAGACTTACCCGATCACCGCGGTATCGTTTCCGGTATCCCAGCCGATGACCCGCTCCGCATGCCCGAGCGTATCACCGGTTGCCCTGTCAATAAGGTCGAGCGTGATATGGACCGGGGGGCGCATGCCGCTCTCGTTCTCCCCGACATAGGTCCAGTATACCTTTGTCCCGTTTCCACTTGCGGACGTATTACCCAGTTCCCGGACCTTGTAGTCCGGGGCGCTCCAGCCAACGAAGTGGCCGTAGTCTGTCTTCCAGACATACATGAGGGAGTCTTGGGGGAGGGTGCCATTAATCTGCGGGGTGAGCCCGATACCCGGGGCCGACGACATGAGCACGGTATACCGGGTGATGTCCGGCTGGATGGAGACGGTGACGGAGGTTCCCGCAGTCGGAAGATCGGTACGGGCAGGCGCGATCGTGCTGCAGCCCGCCCCGAGAATGAAAAGGACGGCGAGGAGGAGTGCAGGGAAGGCGAAGAGAATCTTCATGCACTCATCGTCGGCGCCCCGGGATAAAATGTTTCAGGCGTCCTTCCCTTTCAGGACCAGCCAGTTCTTCTCCCCGGCTTTTTTGAACCGGAGCAGCACGTACTTCCCCGAAAAATGCCTGCCGTGCAGCACGACTTCTATCCGCTCATCCGTCCATTCGAGCGTCTCGTACGTACCCGCATCTGCGATTTTCACTTCTCCCGCGCCATACTGCCCTTCCGGGATCGTCCCCACGAAGTCCCCATAGGAAAGCGGGTGATCCTCGACCGCAATCGCGAGCCGCCGCTCGCCGGGGGTCTCCGGTAATCCTTTCGGGACCGCCCAGCTAACGAGCACACCGTCCCGCTCCAGCCGGAAGTCGAAGTGGTGGTGCTGCGAGAAATGCTCGTGGAGCACGAAGGTATCGCCCGTCATCGCCGTCGCTCCTGTTTTGCCGCGGTGATCCGGTCTTTGAGGTCCCGGGCGGCAGCGGTAATATCCGGCTGTCCGACTACCGCCGATATCACGGCAACGCCGTCCGCTCCCGCCCCAATCACCAAACTCACGTTATCCCTGCTGATTCCCCCGATAGCAAGCACCGGGATTGAGACTGCCTCTTTCATCTCCCGCAGGACAAAAAGACCCTGGCCGGGGCCGGCGTTGTCCTTGGAGGTGGTGGAAAAGACGGGGCTCAATACCACGTAATCTGCCCCCGCCTCTTCGGCTGCGACCGCCTCCGCGACCGTCCCTGCCGAGATGCCGATGATAAACGGCCGGGGCGCGATCTGTCGTGCCACATCCACCCGCAGGTCGCCCTGCCCGAGGTGCACGCCGTCTGCCCCGCAGGAAAGCGCAACATCCAGCCGGTCGTTCACGATAAAGAGCGTCCCGGATGCTCTCGTGATCACCCGGATCTCCCGGCCGGCCCGGCAGAGGTCCCGCATGCTGCAATACTTGTCCCGGAGCTGTATCGCATCGGCACCTCCGGCGCAGGTGAGCCGTGCGATCTCCGCGTGGGAATGTCCCCGTCCAAGGGTTTCATCGGTGACAACATAGAGGTCGAGTGCCATATGGTTCCGGTCACGCAGATTTTACCCGGGCCCCGGCCCTGATGTCGGCGGGGGTAAGTGCTGCCATCTCGTCAAAGAGCGCCGGTTTGAACGATCCGGGTCCCTGTGCCCGTGCCGCTGCCCGCTCCCCGGCAAGCCCGAACGCCGCAAGGGCCGTTGCCGCAGCCATTACCGTATCTTTTTCAACCGCTGCGCAGACCCCGGTGACCGAGGAGGCCATGCAGCCGGTCCCCGAGATCGTGCCCATCATCGGGTGGCCGTTTTCGACAAAGAGGACGCGTTTCCCGTCGCTGACAATGTCCGTCGCCCCGCTGGCGACAACCGTGATGCCGGTCGATTCCGCAAAGTCCCGGGCGATGCTGACAATGTCACCGCAGACACCGGCCGAGTCTACGCCCCGTACCTTCGCATCCGCACCGGCAAGCACCCCGATCTCCCCGGCGTTGCCCTTGATAATGGCGATCTCCAGTTCGTCAAGCAGGCGCCGGGTGCTCTCGGTCCGGAGCCGTGTTGCTCCCGCCCCGACCGGGTCAAGGATGATCGGTATCTTGCGGTCGTTTGCAGTTTTCCCGGCGAGGATCATGCTTTCGATGATCCCTGAGTTGAGCGTCCCGATATTGAGGACAAGGGCCCCGGCAAACCCTGCCATCTCGCCGGCCTCTTCAGGGGCATCCGCCATGACCGGCGCCCCGCCGGCACAGATGGTGATATTGGCGCAGTCGTTAACGGTCACGTAGTTGGTGATGTGATGGACGAGGGGATGCTGCTCCCTTGCCCGCGAAAAGATATCGGAAAAGATCTGGTTGTCCATGCCGTTTCACGTGTTCCCCGCACGGTGCTTCCCGTGCAAACCGTACACGAGTATGGGACGGGGGGCGTAATAAACCGTGGCAGAGCGGCAACAACGCCGGAGAACTAAAAAGAGTTCTCCCCGGTCCCTTTTTACCGGGTGAGTTCTTCGAGAGTTGCCACCAGCATGTCGCATTCCTGCCGGGTGTTGTAGAGCGCAAGGCTCGCCCGCACGGTCCCGTCGGGAATCCCGAGACTCTCAACGAGCGGCTGGCAGCAGTGGTGGCCGGACCGCACCATGATATCTGCCGTCTCGTCCATCTGCTGGGCCACCTCGTGGGGATGGAAGCCGTCAACCGTAAATGAGACAACCCCGATCCGGTGTTCCGGTTTCTGCGGGGCAAAGACATGGACTTTGGGGTTCTTTGAGAGGCCGGTGATGAGCCGGCTCGTAAGATCGGTCTCGTACCGGTGGATCTTTTCCATCCCGATTGCCTGGAGATAGTCCACCGCGGCGCCAAGACCGATGCCCCCCGCGATATTGGGCGTCCCTGCCTCGTACCGCTGGTAGCCCTGTGCCAGCGTGCAGCCGTCGCTCGTCACCGCCTCGACCATGCCGCCGCCGAGAACGGACGGTTCGATGCAGGGCTCCTTCATCCAGAGTACCCCGGTGCCGGTCGGCCCGAGCATCTTGTGGCCCGAGAAACAGTAGAAATCGCAACCAAGTTTTTCCACGTCCACCGGCAGGTGCGGGACGGCCTGTGCCCCGTCAACGAGGAGAAACACGCCGTGATCGTGACAGACTTTCGCGATCTCCGGTATCGGTGTAACGACGCCGAGCACGTTTGATGCCTGCGTGACCGCCACAAGCCGGGTGGAATCCGTGATCGTCCGTTCGAGCGCAGCAAGGTCGAGCGAGTAATCCGGGGTGATCCCAATAATATCAGTGGCAACTCCCCTTTTGGAGAGATTTCTCCAGGGAAGCAGGTTCGAATGGTGTTCGAGGATCGTTGTCGCGACCCGGTCGCCGGATTTCCAGATCATGCCCTGCGCAACCATGTTCACCGATTCGGTGGTATTTTTCGTAAAGACCGTGACACCGTTCTTGCCGCCGATGAACTCCGCGACCTTCTCGTGGGCGTGCCAGTACCGCTGGCTCGCGATACTCGTGAGCCGGTGGACGCCCCGGCCCACGTTTGCCCGGTACCGGTGCTCGAACTCGACCTGTGCCGCGATCACGGGTTCAGGAGAGAAACTGGTCGCTGCATTGTCGAGGTAGATGATATCGCCGAGGATGGGAAAGTCCCTGCGGATCGCCTCCACCGTATATCCCCCGGTCTCCTGTGCTTCCATTGCTGGTTCCATGGTTTTCTCTCCTGCTATTTCAACCGTTTCTTCCCGTCCTGCCGGCGGTTCTGCCTGCAGGGTATAATCGTCCCGCACCGGGATCCCCCGGTCCCGGCAGAGTTCCCGCATCTTGGGCGGCAACGCCTTCCAGCGCCAGAGCCCCCATTGTGCGTATGCATCGGGAAGACCCCGCTTTTTTGCGTACTCCGTGAGAACCGCATCCCAGCGTCGGGCATAGTCCGGGTGCATGACCTTAAGGATCTCGTACTCGCTCTCGAGCATGGATGGGCAGACATAGCACCCGATCCTCTCGATCCCCTGCTCGTAGAGCGGGTTCATCGCGGCCTTCTGCCACCAGAGGTAGAGGAAGACTTCGAGCGCCCGCCAGTTCCGGATAGGGGAGATGTTGAGCTGGAGGGGATTGGCCGGGTTCTGGCTGGTCTCTTCGAGCCCCGCCCGGTTCCACGATTCGTACCACCGGTTGCCCTGCACCGTGACGCAGGCCCCGATCTCCGCAAGGTGGAGCTTGAGCGGCCGCAGTTTGAGGAGCTTGCAGCACCACCGGTTATCCTTTCCCGGTGGCCCGGCCTTATCGACCGCCTGCCAGAAGTCCCCGGCCTTCTCGATCACCGGGACGCCCTGCGATTTCACAAACGCGATGGTCTCGGGAAATTCGATACCGGTATCGAGGAAGAACGCCTCCGTCACCCCGGCCTTTCTCGCGAGCGTGAGCACCGCCGTGCTATCCTTACCTCCCGAGAACGAGACGTTACACTTCGGCCGGTCGTGGATGTGCTGTTTTATCATCCGGACTGATGACCGTTCGAGGTTTTTAAGATGGTACCGGTTCTGCTCCACGACCTGTTCCCAGTCTGGGTTTTTCCCGGTCCGGAGATCGACCGGCATGAGTTCCTTGACCCGGATCTGCCCGTCTTTTACCACCCCGGTCCCGAACCGGGTCCTGAACTTCACGATCACGGTGCCGTCGGGCCGGGCCTCTTTGAGCCGGAACTTCTTTCCCCCCATCCGCCCGGCCCCTCCGGGGGTATCGATGCCTGTTTCGAGGTCAACGATTCCCTTGGTCACGTGCTTAAGGATATAGGGCAGCGCCTCGGGGGCGATATCGAGCGAGAATTTCCGGGTCACAGGATCGAAGGTGAGCCAGCCGAACCGGTGCCCGTGGGCGATCACAAGATCGGCCCGGTCCACCCCGCCGGTCTTGTTGAGGAGGAGAACGGACGGGATCGGGACGTTCCCGAACTGTTCGTGAACGAGGTTTTTAATGAGTGCCATATCCGCAGAAAGCGCCGGGCGTACGTCGTAAGGCTGGAGGAGTTCGATCTCCCGCCCGTTTGCGCCGCAGGAACAGGTCCTGCCGATCAGCGGGACGTTGCACTGGTCGCACCAGTAGAGGTACTTTTTTACCGGCGGCTCGTGTATCACACTCACATGATTTGAGCCCGGGGGAGATAAGAGGAACGCTTCAGGAACTCCCGTGACGGTGGCGGCTGTCCGGTCCCGTTGGCTCTCCAGCAGGAGACCGGATGTGCAGCCGCTCGTAGAATACATCCATGCCCGGTTCTTTCCCGAGGAATCCTTTAAGGAGTATCGTCCCGTCCTGCATGTTCCCCTGTTCGAGGATCCAATGCCGGTATGCAGCACCGGTGGCGGGATTGAAAAGCCCGTCTTGTTTGAACCGGGCAAAGACGTTTAAGGCGTAGACCTCGGCCCAGAGGTAACTGTAATACCCGGCATCGTACCCGCCCATGAAATGCCCGATGGTCGCCGGTTCGTGACCTTCCTCAAGCGGCGGGATGCCCATCAGGTCACGGTAGACCTTGTCTGCAATCCCCTTGACATCGACCGGCCCATCTGCGGTGTGGAACGCCATGTCCTCGGTTGAGATCACAAGCATCCGGGTATACTTCAGGCCGGCATCGAGATCGCGGGCGGCGATGATCCGGTCGCGGAGCGCTGTCGGGAGTTTTTCCTCCGGGTTCGCATAATTCCCGGAGATTGCGTCAAGCACTGAAGGTTCCCAGACCCAGTTCTCCAGTGCCTGTGACGGGGTCTCGACAAAGTCCCACTCGACACTCGATCCCGCGAGGCTTGCATAGGGCACCCGGGTCAGGCTGCCGTGAAGCGCGTGGCCGAACTCGTGGAAGAGCCCCTCGACATCATCGTGGGTTAACAGCGATGGGATATCCCCCGATGGCGCCCGGAAGTTTCCGACGATAGCGGTGACCGGCACCGTGTAATCCACCCCCGTTGCCCTCCCTGACAAAAGGGGCACCATCATCATGTGCCCGTACTTCCCGTCGCGGGGGAACATATCAAAGTAAATGTATGCGATCGTCCGGTCGTCAGCGGCGTTGATGACCTGGCAGAGTTTCACTCCTGGGGCCCAGACTTCGGCATTCGTCACTTCGGCAAACCGGACCCCGAAGAGCGGGCCGAAACAGTCAAACATGCCCTGTACGACCCGTTCGAACGGGAAGTACTTCCGGATCTCTTCATCGTCAAGCGCAAACTTCCGCTTCCGTTCCTGCTTGGTAAGATATGCAAGATCCCACGGCTCGATGCGGTCTGCCCCCGGTTCCCGTTCCTTTTTGAGCGTCAGCAGCATGGGGAGGTCATGACGGATCTTCTCCTTTAACGGTGCCTTTAACCCGTCGAGGAAGGCAAGCACCGTTGTAGTGCTCTTTGCCATCCGGCCATCGAGCCGGTAATCCGCCCAGCTCGCATAGCCCAGTTCCTTTGCGCACTGCCGGCGCACCTCTATGGCCCCGGTGAGGAGCCGGGTGTTTGCCTCCGCCTGCCGGTTGACAAATGTGGAGTACAGCCTCTTCCTCGTCCCGGCGTTGTTCGCGTTCTGCATCACCGGGATGTAATCCGGGTACTTGGTAGTGATCCGGAAGAGGCCGCTGTCCGTTTGCGCAAAGGTGGCAAGCGCTTCTTTGGGAACACCGTCGAGTTCTGCCGCGGAGAAATCAACGGAACTCGTGTCATTGTTGAGGTTTGCCGTAAACTCCACTTCGAGTTTTGTGAGTTGCTCTTTTTTGGCACGGACGACCGCGAGCCGGTCGTCGGGCAAGGCAAGCCCGTTCTTTTTGAACTGCCGGAGGGTTTCTGAGAGGAGCCGGGACTCTTCCGGTGTCCGGGGGGTGGCAGTTTTTATTGCGTCGTAGAGGTCCCGTCGGGTAAAGACACTGACCACAAACATCCCCGCCTTCTCCTCGCATGCCGAACCTTCCGCAGCAATTTTCGGGTCAGGGTACACGTAGCCCATGAGAGTCAGGGGCAGGGTAGCGTCGCCAAAGTCCGTCATGGCGGTTTCAAAGGCGAGCAGCGTGGTATCGGTGGTTCTCTTTTCATGGGGCAGGGCAGCGATCCGGGCAAGCGAAGCGGTTGCGGTACTGACGGCTGCATCGCACAGGGCCGTGATCTCGCCGGGTAGGTACCGGGATTTTATCGGGGATGCTGGAACAGGGGATGTCATGGAACACGCTCGGGAACAGGAAAGTGGATAAACCTGCCTTGTACTGGGATGCAGAAGGGTAAAAGAGGTGGTTTAGCGTCAGGTACTTTCAGGTTCCGGCCTCTGCAAGGGCAGTGCGGATCTGTCCCTTGACCTCATCAGGGATATTGAGCCCGTCCAGTGCCCGCAGCAGGAGGAGCCGAGCCATCTGCTGGCCGCCGGGAGTTGAGAGATATGAATCGATTGCATCTTTCCCCTGGGGAGAGGAGAGGAACTTACGTATGGCCTCCTGCCCGTTGGGGGAAGCAAGGTATCCTGCGACCATTCCCTGTATACCGTCCATTGCGCCCATCTGGTGTCACCGTACGAATACAAATACTGGAGCAGAAGACCAGATAAATACACCAGAAATTATCCCTTTACGGGCAGGATGGAAGAAAAAAGTTACCAGCCCCTGCTGTACTCACCGGCGCAGGGGATGCAGACAATCTTCCCGTTTTTGACCCGGGCCCGGTGCTCGGCCACCATCTCGCCGCAGGTGGCGCACGGCACCGACCCGGAGATCCGAGCCCGCTCGGGGATCCCGGACCGTGCCTCTTTCTCGATAAAAAGCTCGCCAAATGGGATGGTGAGGATCTTTTTGATTATCGCTGCCTGCCGTCCCTCAAACTCTTTTTCCTCGGCAGGGGTCGCTTTCCCGCTCTGCACCTTTTTCCGCAGTGCAGCGGCCTTGGGATCGAGCCTTTCGGTGAGCGGTTCAGGGCGCTGGACGAGCCGGATCGCGGTCCCGGTCTTCCGGTTGATGAACGTGTACGCATGCTTGCCGATGTCCTGCATGATCAGGTTGCCCTTCCCCACCGAACAGCCGGCAATAGCCTGAACGGCATCGACCCCGCAGGCGTCATTCTCAACAATGGCGACCAGATCCTCGTCTGCTGAACGCTCTGCATTAAGACGTTTCATGGCATACTCTGCCGCACGGTAGCCGAGTGCAAGGCCGGGGCAGGTGTGCCCGTGGAAGGCGACGGCATCCTCGTAGGAATGGAATGACCGGGTCATGATCTTCACGAAATCTCTTGACTGTAAAACGGTAAAACCGTTTCGTCCGCAAATATCACGGTCATCCGGCTGTACAGGTACACTTTTCTAAACACTAAGGTATATACGAACCGGGCGCAGAGGAAGAGATTGGTGTAATTTACCATGGTCAAACTAACCGCAGAGATGAAAGAGGCCTTTTTGAAAATGAAGGTCTTCCCGGTTGCGACCGCAGCAAAAGACGGCACGCCAAACGTAGTTCCCATTGGTATCGTCGACCTCGCGAGCGACGACACGATCTGGATCACGGACAATTTCATGAACAAGTCGCTCGAGAACCTCAAATCGAACCCGAAGATCGCGATCTACATCTGGGGCCCTGAGATCAAGGGCTGCTTCCAGATCAAGGGCCACGTCACCATCAAGACAAGCGGCAAGGAGTACGATGAGATGAAGGCGAAGATCAACAAGAAGAACCCTGCCCTTCCCGCACGGTCGCTCCTTATCGTGAAGATCACCGATGTCTTCGAGTGCAAACCCGGGGCAACCGCCGGGGCAAAATTAGTTTAATCTTTTTTTGAGGCTGTTTGGATACTATCCTGCCGGATCCCTGCATTTAATAGAGAGGGAATATGACGGTTTTTTGTGGGGGCAGTATTCCTGTACCGGACCGTGACCAAGATCTCATATCATCCTGTCCTGAGATACCCGGGAAACGGGCGTTCCGTCACGTAGTATGGGGGTGTCACACGTTGCACACCGGGATAACCGGCACACCGGCAGACCGCCATTTCAGGAATGTTTATATGACAAAAAGTAAAATAAACTATACAAGGTGTGGGGCTAACATGCCACATCTGAATTCCATCACGGAGAATGATCGAATGAAAACATTTACTTCAATGGCAGGGAGCCTCGGGGTGCTCCTGCTCGTCCTTGCTGTTCTCGGGCTCGGTATCAGCACAGTCAGTGCGGCGGCAGGCACGTCATCCTCGGCCGACATCACCACCCTGCACGGCCATGGTTCGGGGCATCATTTCACCTCAAACAGCACCCGGCAGAACGCCTTTTTGAAAACCAACACGACGGCAGCAGGTGCGTGGCTTGCGGCGCATCCCGGAGCCAAAGGACAGTTCGGCAATATGACCCATGAGAAGAACGGCCCAGGTTTTGCCATAAATGCAACCGCCCAGCAGGCGCGTCTCCAGTCCTTTATCACGCAGCTCCAGAACAAGGGTGTTGATGTAAGTACGATACAGACTGCGCTCACGAACAATGACATGACGACGGTAAATTCGTGGATAAAGTCGTATATGGAAGCGCACAAAGGAACATTTGGCAACACCACTCACACGCAGAGAGGTCATGGGTTTACGGTCAATGCAACCGCCCAGCAGGCGTATCTCCAGTCCTTTATCACGCAGATCCAGAACAAGGGAGTTGACGTAAGTACGGTACAGACTGCGCTCGCAAACAATGACACAGCGACCGTGAAATCGTGGCTCACATCGTATTTTGCCTCTCACCCGGGTGTATATACCAATTCCACCCGGTCGCAGGGACACCTGTGGAACAGGTCCGCCACTCAGTCGTCATAAGGGATCAATCCACCCCACTCTTTTTTTCGTCCGTTATGCGGGATCTGAACCGTACCTGTGCCCGGTTTCCATCTCTCCACGTGGTTTACCTGACGATGGGGCTGGCACGTATACTCATTCTGGAGTTACCACGCACCTCTGGCCGGGGCGGATCTTATGGTACCAAAGGACATGGGAGCAGGCCGGGGCCTGCCGGGAAATGCACCTTAAAAGAGCAGGAATTCGAGGAGAGGAATCGTTGCAAGACACAAGAGCGTCGAGATGAAGACGCCCTGCGAGGCAAGGGTTGCATCCACCTTGTACTCTTCTGAGAGCAGCACCGAGTTTGCCGCCACCGGCATTGCGATCATGAGCACGGCAACGCCAAGCAGCAGGTGGTCGGACACAAACGGTGAGAGGATCAGGAATGCTGCCACCGGGAAGATGACGAGCCGGAGCGCTGTTGTAAGGTAAATCCTCCAGTCTCCGGCCAGCCGGTGTAAGGGGAGGGTTGCAAGCATGGCGCCGACCACAATCATGGCGAGCGGCGTTGTTGCCGAGCCGATCAGCTCAAGACCCGACTGGACCGGGGAGGGGAGGGTGTACTGGCAGAGGAAGAGTACAAGCCCCAGGACTGCCGCCACAAGGCCGGGGGAGAGGAGGACTTTTAAGTCAATCTTCCCGGGCCGGCCCCGGGCAAGCAGCCAGACGCCGAGGGTAAAGACCAGGAAGTAGAACGGGACGTTAAAGAGGATCACGTAAAAGAGCGAGCTCTGGCCGAGCACCGCAAGGGCCACCGGGATCCCCATGAACATGGAGTTAGGGAAGACCAGCATGAACTGGAAAACCCCTTTTTCTTCAGGAGTGGCGGGGAGGAACCGGCAGAGGATGAGGCCAAAGGCAAACGCGGCAAGGTAGTACGCCACCGCGACGATCAGCATCTGGTCCACGATCCCCATGGTCTTTGCCGTTTCGGGGACCTGCATGCTCGCGATGGTCAGGGCCGGCAAAGAGATATTTACCAGGATATGGGAGATGAGGTGGATGTGGTTGTCCTTGATAAGACTGTACTTCCGCGTCCCGAACCCGACCGCGATCAGCACAAAGAGAGTGGCTATCGCAATTACGACGGTGAGAAAGTCCATGTCCGACATCCCCAGTTCTAGTTTTAAAGTGCAGTCAGAGTGTCCCAGATCCCCATCTGCCGGGGCTTTGAGGGCAGTTGCAGCACATACTTTCTGCTGGATCGGGCATATACCTTGTCAAGGTTGCAGGGGACCGGACCGGCCTTCTTTCGTTTCCGGGAAAAAAGGGAGGGTTCTCTCCGGGAACCTCACGGGTTAATCCGCGGTAATTTTTGTGTAGAACAACGCGGCAGCCACGGCCCCGATGATTGGGCCGATGACATAGATCGGGAAATATTCCCAGAGATTTGCGCCGCCGAGCAGGCCGTCCATCACGTACGGCCCGAAGGTCCGGGCCGGGTTGAGTGACCCACCGGTAATGTTACCGGCCATAGTGATCAACCCGGCAACCGTAAGCCCGATGACAAGGCCGGCAATGCCTGGCGTGGCACGCGGGTCCACCGCGACGCCCATGATAGCGAGCATCAGGACAAATGTCGCGATCGCCTCGACGAGGATCGCCTGCCCGTACCCGATTCCCGGGAACGGCGAAGTGGCCCCGAGCCCGCCGATCGTGACCGCAGATGCCCCGAGAGTCAGGAACAGGAGCAGGCTCCCTGCGACTGCCCCGATGCACTGCGAGACCACATACCCCGCTGAATCGACAGACGGAAACCGTTTTGTTGCCCACAGGGCGATGGTCACCGCCGGGTTGATATGGGCACCCGAGACCCGGCCGAGCGTGTAGATCACGGCGGAAATAATGATCCCGAACACGAGGCCGATCGCGAGCCAGTCGCCAAGCCCCCCTAGTTCCCCGATCCCGACGTTAAATGTGGTTGCGGGTTTTGTACCGGCCGCGAGCAGCAGTGTGATCACGGCGGCTCCCGTACCGAAATAGACCAAGAGGAACGTCCCGACCCCTTCCGCGATACAACGGGAGGAGAGAGACGCCATCACGTGCCCTCTCCGTACGCAGCACTGCAGTCCGGGCAGAGCATCCGTGGCATCTTTTTGGGCAGCTTACGGGAGGGGAGGGGGTATCCGCCCTCCCAGACGTCGATCTCTTTCCGGATGGTATGCTTCATGCAGGTTCCCATGCCGCAGACGATGCAGACAGCAACCGCGTCTGCATCCTTTCCCTCCTTTGCACACACGTAGCACTTCATCTTTCTTCACTTCCTCTCTTTCCCGACTGGATGCATTAAACTGCATCCTTCCACTGGCAGGAGCAGTGCCGGAAGTCCATGAGGGCGGCGGATGCACAATCCTTGCAGATCCGGGCAGGGGCCGCGGCGACGGTCTTGTTGAGCGCGATGATGTTTGTCATCAGGGTCGCGGTGACCGGTTCACTCGTTAAGAGGCACGGGTAGTCGGCAAGGCGCATCATCGCCGAGAACCGTACGGTCATCGCACAGGCAGGGTATGCGTACCGCTGCGGGTTGGCGATTACATCATTCTTTAAGATCGGCGCAAGGTTCACGCCAAACCCGCCGACCTTGGGGGTAAGGGGCCCGGGCGTTCCGGCCTGCATACGGCGGGCCTTGTCTACCAGTTTCCAGCCCCGGTACACCATATCCATGAAGTCGCAATTATGCAGTTCGACGGCGGCACCCCGCTTGGGGTACAGCTGGACATAGTTGTGGTATCTTTTTGTGAGCATGTCCACGACCATGATCGCATTGAACCCGTCGAGTTCGAGCAGGTACTCGGCGGCACTCGCGGAGGACCCGGTCGCAAGTGCGAGGACTTCGTTCTCGGTTTTGATCTTCGGCGCCGCGGCATGGAGCGTCTTGTCCATCACTTCGGTCACTGCCTCAATCACCGCCATGATTACGTCATCCTTGCACATGTTGTATGTGGACTGGGAGATGTGGTGTGCGATATCGCCGACACAGTAGGCGGGCACAGTCACGATGTTCCCGTAGTGGACATCATCGTCAATGGCGGCCTTTACCGCCCCTGCCATCTTCGTGCGGTAATTTTTCATATACTTCCGACAGTCAAACGAGGACTGGCCGACGCTGTCCATAAGTTTTGCCTGGGCCACAACCGGCGTCTCGTAGATAGACTGAATCATCGAGACCTCTTTTTTGACCGCATCGGCAAGGGTCGCGCCGCCCTCAACTGCGTGGGCAAAGACATCCCCTATGCCGTACGAAGTGTTCATGCCCCACGATTTTGCCGCGAGGATCGCCTGTTTGTGGGCAACCGGGATCTTTGTTGTTTTGAGGATCTGGTTAACAATATTGCTGCTGCTGCCCGGGATCAGGGCAAAATCCACAACGCAGGTCGGGCCGTAGAACCCCGCGTAGCGCCGGGCCGATTCCTTTCCGATCAGGGCTTCTGCCTTCCCGACGGCCTTAACAAACATGTCCACGCTCTTTTTGAATGCAGGATCCTCATCGTAGAGAATCTCCATGATGACCGGTGTCTGGTAGTGCTCGACAAATGGGTCGTCCTCGGGCCGGATGGTGGTGGTGAGGCTCTTTAAGATGGTATAGTGGGCGTTGACCGAGTCCTTGTGCAGGGCAAAGACCGCTTTGCTCTGGGCCCCTGCCGGTTTCATGCCCTTTACAGCATCGACGTAAGCTTTCGTGTCGTCAATGACAAATTTCTGTCCACGTTTCTTTTTGATCTGGTTCACGTCGGCGTGCTGGGCAGCCATCGCTTCGGTGATCATTTTTTTTACGATCTCCTGCATACGTCTTAACTCCCTGGCACCGCACACGAAGGGGTGCCTGTAAGGGAAGGATGGTGCGATCAGCTATAATATCTTTCAGTCCGGCTGTATCACGGCGTCAGCCGGTAGTATTCTCGGGATTTTGGGGAATCCGGCCTGCACCACGTCAAAAAGAGATCCATCGGACCTGATGAAGGGATCTCCGATGGATTCAGGAAGGTGGACAGCGTTGGGTTATTTCCCGAAATATTCTGCAACCTTTTTGAGATGCTTCTGTATCGGGAGACCCTGGGGGCATTTTTCCTCGCACTCGCCACACGCAAGGCAGCAGGAGGCAAACGCGGGAATGCCGCCGAATATGCCGCCAAGAGCCCAGGCATAGATCCCACCTGAATGCTCCTTTGCGTCGTAGATATGCGCCTGGTTGTAGAACTCAAAGCACCCGGGGATATTCACGCCGTTTTTGCAGGGCATGCAGTAGTTGCACCCGGTGCAGGGGATCTTTATCCTTGATGCCAACTCATCCCTGACATTTCCGATGACCGCAAGGTCTTCGCGGGAGAGCGAGCCGGGCAGGCCTTTCTGTGCGTACGCGATGTTCTCTCTTGCCTGCTCCATGGTCGACATGCCGGAGAGGACAACCGTGACCGCGGGGTGGTTCCAGACCCAGCGAAGGCCCCATTCTGCCGGGGTACGCCGGACCTTTGCACGGTCGAAGATCCCCTGTACCCCCGGGACGTCCTTTGCCAGGAGGCCGCCCCGGAGCGGCTCCATCACGACAATGCCAATATCCCGTTCTGCCGCGTAATCCAGTCCCTCGGTACCTGCCTGGTACTTCTCGTCCATGAAGTTGTACTGGATCTGGGCAAATGTCCATTCGTACGCATCGACAATCTCTTTAAAGAGCGGCAGGGCGTCGTGGAACGAGAATGCGGGGTACCGGATCCTGCCGTCGGCAACCGCCTCATCGAGGAAATCGAGAACCCCGAGCCGGGCCGTCGTCTCCCACGTTGTCTGGTTGAGTCCGTGGACAAGGTAAAAGTCGATGTGATCGGTCCCGAGGCGTTGGAGCTGCTCGTTGAGGTACCGGTCCATATTCTCTCTTTTCGCGATTAGCCAGCTCGGGAGCTTGGTCGCAAGCTGCACCTTCTCCCGGTAGCCGTCACGAAGTGCCCTCCCGACGACCAGCTCACTCTGCCCCTCGTGGTATGGGTACGCGGTATCGATATAGTTGACCCCATGGTCGATCGCGTACCGGATCATCTTTGTTGCCTGTGGTTCATCGATCTGCCGGTCATTTTGCACCGGCAGGCGCATGCACCCGAACCCGAGGATCGAAAGATCCATGGGTGCCCTTGGAAATTTCCTGTACAGCATCGAAGTCTCTCCTGAACGATTGTCCGTGTATCCCGGTAAGATGCGGGGATATGAATGCTTTTCCGGCTTTTTTTGCCACCTGTCAGTTCCCTTTTTTGAGGCTGCAGGCAAGGCGGAGCGAGCTGTTCACCATGTCGGTGAGGTCTTCCTGCGTGTACGGGTTTTTGGTGATCTGTTCCCAGTCCCGTGTCGTGTCCTCGTTGTTCTCCCCGACCCACGAGGCGATCGAGACCTCGGGGCTGTGGAAGCCCATCCAGGCAAAGAAATTCAAAAGGTTCCCCGCCACGTGCTGCATCCCGTCCACGTGGCCGATGATGATGAGCGCTACGACCTTGTTCTTGATCATCCGGTTGCCGAACCATGAGTACTGGTTCTCGATGCAGTTCATCCGCTCGATGAACTTCTGGACGAGCGCCGAGTGGTTGTTCCACCGGATGGGAGTCGCGAGAAAAAGGACATCGCAGTCGAGGACGGCCGTATACACCGTATCCATCTCGTCATCCTCGTACTTCATCGAGGACTGGCAGGGATACGTGCAGTACTCGGGGTTCTCCGAGTAGTTGCCCTCACAGTCGTAGATCTTCAGGTCCTTGAGCCTGATGAACTTCGTTTCGCAGCCAAGACTTTTGCACCGGTCGAGCGCCTCAAGGAGCAGCCGTTCGGACTTTGACCTGCCCGGTTCCTGCCGGCTCGACCCCGAGATCCCGAGCACCCGGGTGCCTTTCACGTTTTTGGGGTCAGGTGCGGTGATCGCACCAACACCGATTTTCCGTCCGACCATGGGAGATGGCATACGGTAGTGTAGGTGCGGGAATTAATATGGATTTGTCCTTTTGGGACGGGTGCATCATGCCAGATTCTTCCGGGCTAACCGCGCCCCCATCCCGTAAGCCTTTTTGCAGTCCTCCGGAAAAACAGTCTTTTTGCGCTCTGCTTTTTTCTTTGCGTCAAACATCGTGCAGAGCACCTTTGAATAGTCCTTAAACTGGTACGTATCGTACGCACAGAGGTGCTCTGAGTACCCGAAGAGAGCGGAGAGGACGTTTTCGTTTGCTGCAAAGTGCAGATTATAGCCATATTCCTTCACGTGTTCCTCCGGGATGTTCATCGTGTAGATGAACCCTGTCGGGATCTTCCGGGGGAACAGGGTGCCGTGCGGCAGGGTGTAGGTCAGGTACGGGAACATCAGCCGTTCCAGGAATGACCGCATCATACCGGTATCGGTCCCGAAATAGATCGGCGATCCGAGAATGATCGCGTCTGCGTCTTTTTCGATTTTTTCAAGCAGGGGGGTGATGCCGTCTTTTACCGCACATCTCCCGTAACTCTTCCCGCCGAGCGTTTTGCAGGCAAAGCAGCTGGTGCATCCCGTATACTCCCGATCGTAGAGGTGGACAATCTCGGTCTCTGCCCCCTCCGATTCCGCCCCCTTAAGGGCGTGTTCCAGAAGCGTTGCCGTATTCCCGTGTTTTCGCGGGCTTCCGTTGATGCCGATAACATACATGATTTACACTCCTTTTCTGTTCCATCGACCGGCCCGTTCCTTCGGGACCAGCTCAGGGATATATGGAAAGATCAGAATGCATTCTCCTCAAGGAATTCTATGACTTCGCCGTTCGGTCCATAGACAAGGGCATTTTTTACCTGTACAGGGGGATGGCCCAGTTCAAGGGTCACCGGAGGGACGCAGGAACGGCAGCCAAACGCCAGCGCCTCATGGTAGGCCTGTTCTGCATCGTTCACGGTCACGGCAAAATGCAACAGGGCACCACCGACCGGTTCTTCCCCCGGTCTTCTCGTCCGTCCCTCCGATGCGACATCTGCGTCGCGATCGAAGATCTCGATAAACCCGTTTCCATCGCTGGTCCTGAGCATCGCGACCTGTCTGATATTCCGGTCGGGGTTCGACCAGGTGTGCCTCATGGTGCAATTGAGTACTGTCGTGTAGAACCTGACCGAATCTTCGAAATTTTCTGCCCGTATGGCAATATGATGGATTCCCTTGACATTCTTCGCATTCACCAACTCTTTCCCCCTCCCGTGTAGTATGACTGGTTGTTGGTACCGACACTACAAATAGGGAGTAGTGCATCGTTTGGGACATACTTCCCGGGAGGATACCATGGCAGCGAGATACCTGTATGCACTATCTTCTGTACGTGAGCGCTGCGGCAGCAAAACAGCAGAGCCCGCCGGCATACATCGCATTCCCGAAAATAGCCGGGAGCACCGCGGCCCCTGCGTCAAGGATGGCGCCGGTGTACCCGAGGCTGTCGAGCTGGAGGACCAGAAGAATGCTTCCCGCGGATATGCCGAGCATGATCCCGAGGTCCTGCAAAGTGACAAGAATGCTCGACGCGATCCCTGACTTGTCGGCCGGCAGGGCGCCCATGATCTCAATTACGTTGGGGCCCTGGAAGACCGACCGGAAGAGCCCGGCAAGGACGAGTGCGACCACAATGAGGGGGACATCCTGCGTGGCAAACCCGTAGCCGCATATAAGAAACGCACCGCCCATCCCCGCGACACCCACTGCCGGGTAGTTCTTCGAGGGGAATGTATCGTATGCCCACCCGAAGACCGGGGCGCTTGCGATCATGGCAACCGGCATGACAAAGGCCATGAATCCTACCTGCGTGGGCTTCCATCCCATGACCCCTTCGAAGTAGAACGGCAGGATGATCAGGAGGATGAACGTCGCAACAAAGTAGAGGATGAGGCTTGCGGCCGGCATCACGAAGCGCCGTTCCGAGAAGATGGAGAGGTCAACGAGCGGGGAGGAAGCGGTACGCTCCCGGGCTACAAACGTGGCGAGTGCGGCACAGGAAAAAACCGCGTACCCGGTGAGATACATCACGTTTACCGGAGGATTTGCGAGCTCGTTTAAGGAGAGGGCAAGGCCGGCCATCAGCACGATGAGAAGCACGATGCCGGGCCAGTCGAGCCGGGCAATGCTCCCGCCGGCATCCCCGAATCTGAGGTAGCGGAGGGTCGGGACGAGCAGCGCGAGGCCGATGGGGACATTGACAAAGAAGATAAATGGCCAGCCAAAGGCTTCGACAAGGATACCCCCGAGCGCCGGCCCGATGATAAGGCCAAGGCCGATGGTTGCCGTCACGTACCCGAGTGCCTTTCCCCGCTCGTGGAGAGGGAAGACCTGCATGATGATCGCCATGGAAATGGACATGAGCATCGCCGCCCCGATCCCCTGGACGATCCGGGATGCAATAAGCATCGGGAGCGAGCCGGCAAGCCCGCAGGCAGCGGAGCTTGCCACAAAGAGCAGGAGGCCGAAAATGAAAAGCCGGGACTTGCCCAGAGCCGGGGAGATCGTGCCAAAGATGAGCACCGTGGCGATGATCGTGATGATGTACGCGGTAGCGATCCACTGGGACTGGCCGAGCGGGACATGAAAGGCGCTCGTGATTGTCGGGAGCGCGATGGCGACGATGTTATTGTCAAGCACCGCCATGAACTGGCCGACAAGTACGACCAGCAGGATGATGCCGCGGTGTGCGTAGGCGAAGTCTGCCGGGGTTGTCCGGTCACCGTGTTCTGTCATGGTCATTTCCGTGAAAAGCGGTCTGCCTATCGCATGACCGTTTGGCCCGGTCGCGCCTTGCGCAGCCGGTCGGGTGCATTGGCGAGGTACAGGGGTTTTTCCCCGGCCGCGTACCGCTTCATGTTCTCCGCGAACGCCCGGGCAATGCCCTCGTACGATACGTCCGTGACACCTGCGGTGTGAGGTGTTGCGATCACGTTCTCGGAGAATATCGGGTGGCTCATGTCCACCGGTTCCTCCCAGAAAACATCGAGGCCGGCGCCGGCAACATGTCCGCTTTTCAGGGCAGCAAGCAGAGCGTCCGGGTCGATGAGGCCGCCCCGGGCCACGTTTATGAGATACACTCCGGATTTCATGGCTGCGATTGCTGCTGTGTCGATGAGGTGGAACCGGTCCGGTGTGTAATTAAGCGAGAGCACCACATAATTGGCCTCGGCAAGTGCAGCAGGAATCTCGGCAAGGGAATACTGGCGGGCGATCTCTATGTCGGGCACCGTCCGGCCGGGGTGGTCATCCACGGTTGTGATCCGGACGCCAAAGCCGGCGAGCCGCCGGGCGAGTTCCCTTCCGATCCCGCCGAGGCCCACAATGCAGACTTTTTTTCCGAGGAGCGCCTGTCCCTCGGGAGATCCCCACGGGAGGGGTCTGTTTTCTTCCCGTGCCCGTGAAAGCCGGTTCCAGTTCCGGGAAAGCATGAGCATGAAGAGGATCGCGTGCTCGGCAACCGAGGCTGCGTTGCCGGACTCTTCGCTCGGGATCCTCGCGACCATGACACCGTTTTTTGTTGCCGCCCCGATGTCCACGCTCTCAAGGCCCACGCCAAACTGCTGGATAAGCCCGAACGTGCCCTTCCTGATGAGCTCCTCGTCCACCCGGTTCACGGTCGGCACGACCACGTCCGCCTCCGCGATGTGCGGACCGAGCTTGTCGGGGGGGAAAGCGAGGAGCTCGTCATCCGGGAGAAGGGTGGCAAGCTGCCTCCGGGCCTCAGGGAAGCCCTCGCCGCAGAACAGGATCTTCATACGTATTTCCGGTAGGTATTCCCGGGTGATCAGTGCATCGGTCCGGGCAGAAACAGACGGGTATTTCGGCACCCTGGCAGGGCTCACAGCGTTGCCGGAAAAGATATCCCTAGTTCCTTATGCAGATGTCCGAAGAGCGGCAATGAGGTTCTGCTCATCACCGCCTGCCTCGTACTGGTCAGCCGCCAGCGTCCGGGCCGAGACCGCCGCTGAGAGCCGGGGGTCGAGCTTTTCCGCCTGTGCGTACTCGTCAAGCGCTTTCCGGTAGGAGTCCAGGGAATCGAGGAAGATGACATGCTGTTCCTGGTATTGTGTGGCGGCGAGCATGAGACAGGCATCCCCATCCCGCAGCATGATCTGTGCGTTCTTTGGCTGGATCGAGAGCGCGGTATCGTAATACGAGATCGCCCCCGGGTAATCCTCGTTCCAGTAGGAGAAATCCCCCATACGGACCAGGATTTCCGGGTCATTGGGGTTCGAGGAGAATAACTGCTGGTAGATCTGCCCGGCTTCTCCTGTCTGCCCGGTGTGTATCAGAGCCTCGGCTTTCTTTTTTAACAGGACAGGATCACCCGGATTTGCGGTTAAGGCATCGTCATACAGAATGAGGGCAATCCCGGACTGGTTTACCAGCATGAATGCATCTCCCGCAGTGGCCTGGCCATCCTGCACGATACCTGCCGGTGTTACTCCCGGGGCAAGAATCGGGAGGACAACGACGATCCCGGCGATGAACGCAAGGGCCAGCAGGAGAATCCATTTCGTTTGCATGGTTTGTTCACGTGTTCCCTCGTGAAGGGAAATGCAGCATTTCTGTACCTATCATCCATCTCCCCGTTCATGGGTTATTAACCAGACGCTTTTTACCGGGAGAAAATTTTGATAAAAAACCGTGTCGTGATCTGATGATTTCGGAAAAAGAGGGCATTGTTCCATCAATCGTATTCCTTAAACAACGCCGGGTTCTGCCTGCGTATCCACCATCTGTGGGCAAAGACAGCCGCAACAATCACTATCCCACCGGTGCCGGCGATCACGGCGACGACCGGAATACCGGATGAGCCGGCAGGATCTGCAACAGATGCAGGAATCGCCGTAGTCTGTATCATCGCAGGTCGTGGATCTGATAAGGGATAAGTGGGGATGGTCGTGGGCGCCGGGGGAGTTACCGTGTCTGGTATCCCGGTCGCCACCGGGGTCTCAGTCACTATACTGTTATTCATAGTCTCCGCACTCACTCGGGTCGTGATACCAAAGTACGAGAAGCCCGGCGTCGTTGCGACAAAATAATACGTATCCCCGGACTGGTGGTCGAATGTTGTAGTGAGTTCTGACCATTGGCCATCGTGATTGCGCATGAGTACAATATCAGACGGAGTCACGTCGTGCTGCGAGAGCCAGCTCCCTGTTACCGCAAAGGTGATGGTCCCCTGGCTTATTGCGGATGGGTTCACCCCGACAAGTTCGATCGATGCAATGTGGGCAGTCTGCCGACCAGTGATCCGGGATGTGTCGATCGTTGTGGCGTCCGCCACAGTAATCACGGTCGGACCAAGATCTGTCAAGGGAATAACACCGACTGATATGATGGCACCGGGTGCATTTGCGGTGACCGGCTGGTTGACAGCAAATGTCATGGTCTGGCCAGCCTGTGCTCCGGATGAGGTTACACCATAGGAGCTCAGTCTTCCGGAATTTACGGAGTTGGAACTGCCACCATCACCCGATGATAGTGGTGTGATGACAGAGGTTTCTGTTACTGTCGGTGTTAGTCCTGTAACCGTGAACCCGTTTTCCAGCAGTCCGGTCTGCCCGTCCGGATTAGTAACCACGATACGATACAAACCGGGCGTCAGGGTCGTTAAATTAAATGTACAGGTGATTTTTATGGGTGAAGTGACGGTAACACTGGTTGCTGTCATTGGTGATCCTCCCCGAAGAATCGCCAGCGCGTTTTCACTTTCCATTGTGACTTTTGCACCCGGGGTAAAACCAGTGCCGGTCAGGTTGGTAATCAAAACACTTGTCGTTGTAGTACCTGTAGCCGGGATGATACTGGTGATGATCGGAGCTGGCTGATAGAAAAAGAAGTCGGTCGCTGAGGGCATCGATGAACCATTCAATGTGGTGATAATGATATCAACGGTTCCGGTCCCGGGGGGTGATATTGCGGTGATTGTAGTATCATTGTTCTCTGTGAATGTTGCCACGTTACCAAGACCAAAGACTACTGCCGTTGCACCAGTAAATCCACGTCCGGTGATGGTAACCGGGGTCCCTCCACGAGCCGGACCTGACGCCGGTGCAATGTTGGTGATAGTCGGAACTGGCTGGTAGGTGAACTGGTCTGCTGTTGAAATCGCTGATATACCACTTGATGTGGCGACGATGATATCAACAGTCCCGGTTCCGGGCGGGGAGATCGTGGTAATTGATCTATCTGTAGGGATTCCCGTTATGGTTCCTGCAGTACTGCCAAACGTTACTGCCGTTGTACCGATAAGTCCGCTTCCGGTGATGGTAACCGGGGTACCACCCCGTGCCGGGCCGGATGCCGGTGAGATGCTGATGATAGCCGGGGGCAAGGTAACAAGTGTAAAAACGTACGCCTGTCCCGCATTTTTATAACTCCCGGATGTGGCAGTCCGGGCCCCGACCAGTACCATTCCATTGTCGATCGATACCGCATCCCCAAACCCGGCATTACTTGCTTTATCCGAAGCGTTAAGGATCGCTACCTGTCTCCAGTTTTCCGCTGTATTCTGGAATACATAGACCTGCCCGGCGTTTTTATAGGTAGACCCGGAGCCCGCGTTGGCTGCCTTCGCACCGATAAGCGCTCTATCATTAGAGAGCGAGACCGATCCTCCGAAACCGGCACTGGCCGCTTTATCCGAAGCATTGAGGATCGCTATCTGATTCCAGTTGCTGCCATTGTTTTTGAAGACATACGCCTGCCCCGCATTTTTATACCCGCCAGACGTGGCGCTCCGCGCCCCAACGAGTATTGTATCATTATAGATCGATACCGAATTCCCGAACTCGGCATTACTCCCCTTATCCGAAGCGTTGAGGATCGCTGTCTGACCCCACGTTCCTCCGGCATTCCTGAAAACATACGCCTGTCCTGAGGTATATACTCCGGAGGGGGCATAAATCGCGCCTATAACCGCCGTATCGTTGTAGACCGAGACCGAATATCCAAAATCGGAACCGGCCATCTTATCTGAAGCGCTGAGGATCGCATCCTGACGCCACGATCCCCCGGAATTTTTGAAAACATACGCCGCACCTACATTGTAATATCCCAGGCCGGATTTAGCAGTGGACGACCCGACGATAATTGTATCATTATAGATTGAGACCGAATCCCCGAAGGTGTAATAGTCTGCTTTATCCGAGGCATTAAGAATTGCAGTCTGACGCCACGTCCCCCCGGAATTTTTAAAGACGTATGCTTCCCCGGCCTGGGAATATGGACCGAACGATTGATCTTTTGCTCCTATAAGTGCCGTATCCTTGTAGATCGAAACCGAATTCCCGAACCCGGCACTGGTTCCTGTTATATCCGACCCGTTCAGAATTGCGGTCTGACTCCACATTCCCCCGGTGTTTTGGAAGACATATGCCTGCCCTGCCATTCCCCCACTGTTATACGGAGCCCCTGTTGCCCCGATGACCGTCTTATTGTTATATATCGAGACGGAAGTCCCAAAACTGGCAGCGGTTGCCTTATCCGAAGCATTGAGGATCGCTGTCTGCGTGCTAATGTACGGATCTATTGTGAGCGGGTAAACCGCATCCCGTTCATCAATCTGCCAGGAAATCTGGTTGCCGGAGAGCATTATTTCAGATGGGAGCGCCCGTCCGGCAGCATCCTGCGCTGCAAGCCCGCCGTATCGCATTGTCGGGCCGAATGTGTCAAAAAAGAGAATCGTCTGACCGGTAAGAACCGGCTGAAGTAACCCTGAGAGGGTGTAGGAAACCTGCAGGGGTCCGGTTCCATTCGGCCGGGTCTGAAGAGAAAGACCCTGCTCGATTCCTTCATCCTGGCTGATGTACCACTCAGTATATCCGGGACGGACAATATCCAGTCGGTTCCCGTTTGCCAGATTTTTTCCCGGAAATACTGGCTGAACCGCACTGGTATGACCTATACTGCTGAGATGCATTGCAAACGAGCCATTGGTTCCGGTTACCGTAATGGTTCCGGCGCCGGTTGCTGTAATGTCAGCCTGTTGTGGGGAGTTATGTTCTGACCAGATTATATCACGGGTGTTAGACGAACCGGTAAAGGATGTTTCCTGATGAAGAGATACATCCCAGGAATCGGATGGGTCGGTAAGGAAGAAATCGGGGTCGAGTATTGGAAAAACAGTGACCGCAGATACCACACCGATAAACAGCAGAAGCACGACAATAACTGCTATCAGGGATGATGTGTGTTTCATGGTATCACGTTTCGGAACGTGCACGAGATTCCACTAACCCCAGTACCAAGATCAACCCTCTTAATAATCAAAACCCTTTCCAGATCCAGACCATACGGTTTCAAACTCATCTACACCACTCGGATAGTACCCTACAAAAACCGGGTGACACGTATTTAGTCAGGCTCAATCAGGGATGTTCTGATCTAAAATCCGGTCAGCCCTGTTTGACTGAATTTGGAGAGTAGGGGATAATAACGGTTGTCATTTTCTCCCATGATTTTTGATCAGGAATGGGGCAATACGGGCGTCCCTTGAGTCCGTTTCACCTTAAAAACAATTATGTCCACGTAATGAAAATGTTTAAAAACACAAATTTCCGAAACTCCCGGCGGATACCACCGGGATCCCGAAGAAAAAAGATTTACTCTGTCTTTGCCAGGCTGACGCCATCGACCTTGATGTAGCGTCTCTTCAAGTTGTGCTTGCTGCCGAAGACCGCAAACGTGCGTTCCCTAGCCTGGTTTTCATTCGGTGCCGCGATCACTTTCGTGTAGGGCACCCAGTCTTCGCCCATCAAAAATGTTCCTTTCACTTCATACTTCTGCTCTGTCATACTTACTCACTCCAGAAATCCAAATACATCCTCGACCCTGCCGAGTTCAAACCCGCTCGTCGCGTTACCGGCAATGTAGCCCGTGTCGTTCACGAGAAGTCCGGTACCTATAAGGCCGCTGCCCATGTTGATCGTGCCGGTACCGACCGGTACCTTTGCCACCGCTTCGATCTGTGCAATCTGCTGCGCGGTCGCATTCGGGTGCACGATCACACCCTTGTTCGTGGCGGCGCCGGCCATGCCGACCGTCCGCACGCCTCCGAGCGTCAGGTGGATCACAACGACCCCCAGGAACTCCCCAACTGCCGCAGCGATATCGGCAGGAAGGTCCGGGTGCACCACGGCAAACGTATTGTTTGCCATGATCACGTTCCCTGCTGCGTTCATCGTATCAGAGAGCAGCATGACCTTCCGGTGCTTTTTAAGCACCGCAAGCTCGCTCTCTGTTGCAAGCCCCGAGACCACGAGGCCCCGGCTGTTCCCTGCAACAAGTGATCCGATAATCGAGCTGCCCTGGATGGTCGTCTCAACGAGTTCCACGGAGAGCGCCTCTTTAAGCGCCTCCCGGAAATCATCCGTCGCTTCCGGCGGGATCACCGCGATATCGCCTGCGACCCGGGCAAAAACCCCGATATTGGGATCCCCGGCAAAGTTGGTTGTGCGTTCCATATGCTTACGATTCCGGGGCAAGTTCTGCCTGGACCTGCCCGTCTTCCAGCTTCATGGCGCGGATCCGGATCTTTGATGGCGGTTTCTCGGCCCCCCGGCTCCACACCTTCTCGTTGATGGTCTTGTCAAGCTTGACATCCTCGGTCTTCATGTGCTTGGCAAGGTATTTGCGGATATCCTTGATTGCACCGTTCGCCCGCTTCCACCGGGGCATCCGGCGTACGTTCCGCAGAGGGATGATGTAGATGTGCTCCTGCATCTGTTCTGCCATGATCACACCTTCAACGTGCTTCTGCGCCAGTTGCGCCGCTTCGGGTGCGTAACAACAGCCCTCTTTGTCCTGATCATGACCCACTGGGGCACGCGCCGGTTCTGGTCGCACGCCTTTGCCAGCCGGATCTTCCTTCCTTTGCTGAGCCTGCTCATAGTCTTCACCTTATTTTGTTAATTGCTCTTCTTTCTTCCTACCACAAGAGATTGTTCGTGGTGCGGGGGGAACAGGGTGGCGGGATCAACTCCGCGGGCACGGATCGTCGCCCTGATCTCAGATTCGTAATCGCCGTTTGGGATCGTCCCGGTCTCCCCGTAATTTACAACGAGGAACCGGTCCGCCAGCCGGTCGACTTCGGATCGCATGTAGCCAAGGAGCGGGCGCACATACGTACTCCCGGTCCGGCCGCAGATGCTCTGCACCTGCGCCCTGGTAAGCATCGGGACCCGGTCGTCAAATCGTGTCCCGTCGCCGACGATGTTATACTCACCGGCAAGGGTCTCGATGGCAGTCTGGTGGATGCGGTTGATTGCATCGTTCGGGAATCCGCATGAAATTACCATGTCTGCCATCTCTTCTGCCATACCTTCGGGAAATACCCGTTTTCTCAAAGGAAACCCCAGCGCCTGCGCGGCATTTTCTATTGTCGGGATTAAGCGGGCGGGGTCGAACACAAACGTGTTGAGTTCAACCTCGTAATACGTACCCAGCATGATCGCTGCAAGGGAACTATCCTTCCCGCCGCTGTAAAGCACTCCTGCTTTCATCACTTTCTGGTGATCGAGTAATCTCGTTTTGCCGGCGCAAGCTGCCGGAGCAGTTCTTTAAACTGTGCATCGGTGATCTTCTGCTTGAGACGCCCGCTCTGGGCGAGCATCACCAGCTGCTGTTCCACGGCGCCGGCAAAGTCCGGCTTGGTCAGTTTGATGGTATTGAGGCGTTCCCGGGCGTCGGGCTCGAGAATCTGCATCATTACCATCTGCATCTGCTGCTTGAGACGCTGCTGTTGTTCGAGTTCCTCCTGCTGCTGGCCTGCCTGCTGCTGGAGTTGTGCCATCCTCCTTTTCCGGATCTCACTTAACTCGTCGTCTCCCATGGAATGTCACCAGACTTATGCTTCGGGCTTCTTGCCGTCAGCTTTCTCTTTCTTGCCTTCGCCCTTCTTTGCGGCAGGCTTCTTCTCGCCCTTCACATCGTCGGACTTCTCGCCCTTTTGGGCCTTGCCGCCCTTCTTGCTGCCTTCAGCCTTCTTTGGCTCTTCAGCAACCGGCTTTACCCGTTTCGGGACCGGGGCCGGCGGGTTGGCGAGAACATCCTTGGACATGCTGTCCAGAAACGCCATGCCGGCGGGAGATACCCTGCGCCCGGTCTTGTCGTGCGCGATAAGCCCTGCGGCCTCAAGCTGCTGGAGGGCCTTTCGGAGAATAGAGCCGCTGCCCTTCCGGAAAGCATTCGGTCTTGAGCCGCGGTTCTTGTTCCCTCCATAGAAACTCCGCATCCGTTCGACACCCAGAGGGCCGTCGACATAGACGCGTCTCAGCACTGCTGCTGCCCGGATAAACCACCAGTCGGGGTCTTCGGGAGGCATCTCCTTATGTACCCCGGTCTTTGCAAAGGCAGCCCATGCCGGCGGCTTGATCT
>NZ_JBAVMX010000010.1:0-8341 GCF_049690535.1 Methanoregula sp.
GTACCTGGATCCATGATTTTCGGGAGCCATATTTCCGGTTCCCAGGCCGCCATGGCACGGTCTTCAGGGTGATGAAGAAAAGCGACGGCCTCATGAACCTTACGCAGGGCCGACAGGAGGCGGTCGCGAAGCCGGGAGTACTGTTCCCGCCGTGCCTTTATCCACCTGCGAGGTTGATTGACGCAGAGCCGTTCAGAGTTATTCATACAGATCCTTCCTTACACGTTCGATGATGGCGTCGGGTTCCCGGTAATAGGAGATGAGAACCTTTGCGACCTCTTTGTAATGCCGGATCTTTTTGATGCGCATCCACTCCAGCACTTCCTGCCGGCGCTTGAGTTCCTCCCGCATCCGGTTCTCGTTCCAGCCCCGGGCCTCCATGATCTCTTAAAGGATGTAGGACTTCCCCGAATAGGTGATCTCATCGGTCGCCGACCGCCATTTGAAGACCTCGTTCGTGATAAGTTCGTTTGTCCGGGGATCAATCTCAAGGATCTCGACGATCTGCTTATTCCGGCGGATACGTTTGCCGCCTGACTGGGCCTGCACCTGGATGCAGACAAAATCAAGAGCCGAGAACATGTTCCGTGGCACATCCATGGGCGGGTTCTCGATACGGTGGACGATACTCGATACCGAGTCTGCGTGGATCGTAGAGTACGTGACATGGCCGGTGCTCATCGCCTGGAAGAGCGTCTGGCACTCCTTGCCACGGACTTCGCCGACAACGATGTACTCCGGCCGCTGCCGCATGGCCGCACGCAGGAGTTCGTACATGGAGATCTCCCCGCGTCCTTTCATATCAAACGACTCCCGCGTTATACTCGGGATCCAGTTGGGGTGGGGAAGTTTCAATTCCCGTGTGTCTTCAAGGCTGACGATCTTTGCCATCGGGGGAATGAACAGTGAGATCGCATTTAACGATGTGGTCTTACCGGATGCTGTTCCCCCGGCGAAGAGTGCGGATTTGCCGTTCTCGACGGCCAGCCATATATAAGCAACCGCAAGCGGGGAAAACGTGTGCCATTCGATGAGATCGGTCGGGGTGATCGGCTCATCCTTGAACTTGCGGATGGTGAATGTTGAGCCGTGAGCGGTTACTTCCTGCCCAAGGGTCATCTGGATACGGGACCCGTCGCTCATGGTCGCATCGAGAATCGGTTCCGCAATGGAGATGTACTTGCCGGCACGCTGGGCGAGTTTCGTGACAAATGAATCGAGTTCCTCGGCATTGTGGTACATCAGTGTTGTCTGCATCGATTCGTAACTGGCATGGAATGCAAATAAGGGAACGTTGACACCATCGCAGGAGATATCCTCGATATACTTGTCATGCATGATCGCATCGATCAGGCCGTCGCCCAGGAAATCCTTGTGCAGGCTATAGAGGATCTTCTCGCGCTGGACCGGGCTGAGCCTGATCCCGAAATCTGCCAGAATATCATCCACAGAACACCTGAACTGGCGCTGCGCCTCCTCTTTGGATATAATATTGGTGTTGATATCGAGTGTGTCTGATAGGCGTCCTTTTAATTCCTTTAACTGATCTTTTTCAGGTTCGGAAAGAACGGGTTCGATTACCTGGTAGGTGTATTCATGCGTGGAATGGTCATAGATGACCCGGACATATGCATAGGGCGCATTGATGGGGTACATCTCCATCTCTTCGATACCAGGTTTTGGTTCAAATGAGAGATCTACAAGGGAACCATGTAATTTGGGATCATATTCCACCGTTGCCGAACGCAGGACGCTGCTGAAAAGTGCCGCCAGCCCGGATTTCTTTGCCAATGGTTTTTTTAACATTTCCGGTTCAAGGTCACGTTCCGTTTCGAGATCCCTGAACCCTGCGTTTGAAAATTCCCGCTTCCATATATCTGCAAGTTCCGGGGGCAGGGTTCCGATCCCGGAGGTCTCAAAGGCATTAAAACTGCCATGAAGTTTGATCTCGTCAATCCGGAATGTCGCACCTTTGGGGAGGATAAGTCCTGAGAGATCGGAGATCTGATCTACAGAGATGATCCGCGCATCCGTATCACTCACAACGGTATCGGCAGATGTCTTTGGTGATGCTCCTTCCTTTGTTACCGTTTTTTTCCTGAAAAATGAGGAGGTCCGTTGATCAGGGGAATCTTCTTCAATAATTTCTACAGCAGGTTCCGGTTGGGGTTCGACCACAGGTGGAACAGCATTTTCTTTTGCCGGGGAAATGGGAACGGCGGGTGCAGCCCCCGACTGTGCCAGAAATGTTCCCAGCACTTCGCGCACATCGTCTCCGGAAAGGCCGGGTGCCTGCGGGACCGGTTCCGCCGGGAACATATCTCCAAGCAGATCATCAAAATCTTTTGCATCCTGATGCAGGAGGGAGATATCACCGGGTGGTGCGGTATCCGGGGCATCGGTTTTTTCCGGTCCTGCAAAGAAAGCGTTTCCGGTGTTGTTCATGCCGGATTTTTGTATACGTGCAGGAAAATCACCGGTCCCGCCCGGTTCCGGGTTTCCCTCTTCGGGCTTCCTTTTAGGACGTTGTGCGGCTGTCAGGCCGGCTGATTCGTCTGCCGGCATCTGACGGATTTTTTTAAACAGGGTGATTATATCGTTATGAGCCACAGCATCCTGTGATTTCAACATGAAGATCCTCGTGTCCGATGATGACGGGTACTGGTATTTTTCATCCTGTATCCAGACCAGCCACTATCCAATGGGACAACGGATAAATCTGTCCCGATGTTGCAAATTTTATTTCAATGGACGCATGCTGATGATCCACCCAATTTTAATTAGTTCACGTCAGCAAGTGACGCACTGTCATACCCAACCGGTATTCCGACATTCATTATGTCCGGGTTCTCAAACCCCATGAGACCGGATATCCTCAGTGTCATCTTGTCGTATTCCGGGACTTTTTTAGAAGCAGAACAAATAGCCATCAAACAATTATGGAGTGAGAAATACCTGGCTGGATCATACGACCGTGGTATCGAATTCTCCTCAAAGAGATCAGATGAGGCGATTCACTTAATCCGTAATTACCTCATGAAATACATGACCAAGCAGTTCGGCACCGGGTATGAAGCATGGATTGAAGGCGAACTCCTGTTTAACGCTATGGTGTGGGAGACCGGAGAAAGACTCTGATGTAAACGGGGATACGAAGTTCTGAATAAACCCGGCGCTGCCGAACTCAAAAAATGCTACGAACTCGGGCAGGATGTTGCATGCCGCGTCAAGGCGATGTAATCATCCTTTTTCCTCCACGCACATTGTGCACATGCCTCATCTCTCGCATGCCGGCCACACTGCACCAGCGGCCTGATGCCAATGCCACGGCATCTTTTTTCTTTTGCCCGGTTATTCTGCCGGCAACGATTACGGAAAAATTCCGGATTTCTTTTGCAGGAATCACGGAACAGGAAAAAAAGATTTTGGACCTGACAGGCGCGCACCCGGGCCGTGAAAACCTGAAAATATGAGGGGTCCCGCTCTTTCCGGACGGTACCGGAAAAACGCCCGTAAAACCGTCCGATTGCAACTCCCAAAAATCAGACTGTATTTAGCCATTTGTTTGCCAAAATACGCCCGAATTGAGCCCCGTATAATGCCTCTCAAAGCCTCATATTCGCGTTCTGGCAGCGATCATTTTCCGGAACGTCCAAATGGCAATTTCACATGAGATCTGCCAAAAAAACCGCATTATCGAGCCCGTTTTAATTTGCCCGTTTTCGAAAATAAGCCCGATTTGGGGTTATTTTTAAACGGAGCCCGATACGGGCTTCTTTTGGGTCGGTCGAGAGGCAATCGGAGGCTGAAATGAGCCCGGATTGAGATCAGGTCACTAAGGGAGTAAAGAGCAAAAAAGCAGGAAATATCGGGATTTTAGGAGCAGGGGGAAATAGTTTTTGGGAAGAATTGATAAATTTCCGCAGAAAGTTTTTACAAGATCCGGGGGACAGATCATAAAAGAAAAAATTTTGCGGTTCAATGAAAAAATTCTTTGAGCGTTTTGATCTGCTGAAAAATTTTTGCACGAAGTTTCTCAATAACTTATGCAAACGGTATCCCTCAATTTAACGTACAATCTAATCTAGTGACGAGGGAAAAACATTCCACCGAAGTTCGTCCAAATCTGAATTGGACAATGTTTCGGGCGAATTTTCCATTTTTTAAGCATCATGTTTTACCATGATATACTTTTTGTATTGCATTAATTATTTAACAGGTTATTGATATTTAAATCAGTTATTAGGTTCTCGATTATACTTTTGGTCTCATCACATTTCAATAGTTCACGAATTATTGTTTTTGAGTAGTCCTTGATCACATTGTCATTGTGTTGTAAATTCTGAATCACTAATGGTACAAAATTAGCCTCAACGATTTGTTTTTGTTGTTGACTTCTAGCTAAAATTTGTAATATTGATAATACGCACTCACGTTCATCATTTGCACCGGTCTCTAAAATTTTTTTGAAACAATTGTTTGAATCGTAATCAACGATATTTTGCATAGTTAAAACATCCTTAAAAGCGCAGTTATTGAGTCCACTTAATAGATTATATCGAAGACATTTTAAATCATCATTGTATTTTAGGAAACGAAATATTGGTTGAATAGTCTGATTATCAATAAAAATTTTGGGGGAAAATACCTGAAATAATCTGACACATAAATACGATAATTGAACCTCAATATAGGGTTCTCTTTCTTCAATCATTGCAAAAAGCAAATCTTTTTGTTTCCCATTATTTCCCAATAATACTAAGTTCTCCATCGCACGTCTTCGAATTTCCGGGTCTTGATCCGATAGCAGATTAATAATTATCGATAAGCTTTGACCTTTTATTTGGAGATTCAACCCTTGAATATTAATTATTTTAAACAAAATTTGAAGACCCATTAAATTAGTCTCTTTTTCTCCGGTCTCGCAAACCGATGTAATTTTGGTAATTACATCATGTTTAGATGCAAATTTTTTTCCGCCAGGTGATGAGATGTATTTCAAAATCACTTCAAGCGATTTTTTTTGCTGTTTCGGGTTTTGATTTAATAATTTCTTGAATGAATAGAATAATTGCAGGTAAATTTTATAATTTTTTAATTTTTCTGAAAAATTATGTGCAACGTGTGGGATTTTTTTGTCAAGAATGTCCAACAATTTTTTAAAATATCTTTCAAATGCAACTTTAAATGCAATCCATAAAGCTGTAACAGCAAATACGATAATAATTCCTATAATTATTGTTGAAATATTGTCCATATTTCACCGATGATCGTTCTTTGATTGCTCTTAATAAAAAGTATCGCAAAGAATATTCTGATAAGTCAATAATTGATGAGTGTTTTTTGAGCTAAAAAAACAGAATAATAAGATAAATTAATAATCTACAAAATGTACTAACCAATCATGGCAGGAAAAACATCAGTTAAAGTTAAGGTAGATGTTGATACATCAAATTCTTCCGGTTCCGGTTCGAGAAAAAAGCCAGCAAAAAAAGCAAAGCTGACAATGGCATCCCAAGAAGCATTAGGTTATCCAATAGGATCTAGAAAAAAATAAATTCGTGTTGTCCCGGATTTGTTAACCGGTAGAAGATTAATAACATGCCGCACCATGATTCACTTTCAGATTTGAGAAATATCCAAGTTTATAAACATCCTGCGCGTTTTTACAGTTCACGACGGAGAACGGTTTTAACAAGAAATCTTTAAATAAGGTTAGATTCGATACAAAATATCATTTTTTGATTTAACGGGTCGCTGCGCTGCGCTGGTGAATTCAACCGAAATTTGCGGTGTAATTTTCACAACTTTGACAATCGCAACGCAGCGCAACGCCCGATTTTGAGCACTTGCATGATCGCAGCATGTATTGAGCGAGTTTGAAACAGATATTGAACATGATCATGCACAATTTTACGAAATTTAACGATTGAACTCATGATCATTTGGATTACACAAAAAGTTAAAATGGCGTTATTTTTTTGATCGGGGTTAAAATTTCGTATATTTTCTCCTGAACAGTCGTATTTTTTATATATTCCTTTTTTGAGACGCAGTATTAGGGAAGAATCGGAATACTGTAAAATTCGCTCCCTATGGAGGTCTGGATGCTAACGATATCAATTGATGAACTGGAACACATGGAAGATCCAATCGCGGTATTAGTTTGGAAGTGATGGATCCGGCAGGGAAAGGCAAGGCTGTTAGAGACACAGGGTGTTGGCAAGAAAATATCTGAAAAAACTCATTATACAGATAGAATCGAAACATCCTATAATAGAATTATCTGAAATTAAATCAATTACCTTTTGTAAACCCGTGAACGTTTGTCAATATTCACAATAAGAAGAATCCGGTTATCATCCTCAAGAGAATAAAGAATCCGGTACATCCCAACGCGTACCCTCAAAACCCCTTCTTCAGTAAGAACTTTTTTGGCGCCACGGGGATGAGGATTGACAGCCAATTTCTTGATTTCGTTGCTTAAACGATCAAAAGTCTGTTGGTTTACACTCTGCAAAAAACGATCGGCCTTCGATCCGATTGCGATCTCAAGCACCATTCCGTGCCCTCAACACTTCATCGAGTGAACGGGTTTGGCCTGCGCGGAGTTCCCGACGGCTTTCATCAAGAAGAACTTTCTCTTCAGGAGAAAGGATCATATCTTGGTCAACCATATGAGATCGGATATATTTGAGATCCCGCCGGATTAACCGCAACTCTTTAAGAACTTCACTTTCCATTTTAGATCCCTTTTGATATGTACTACTCGTTTCAGCATAAATGCATTCTAGTGCCGACAGAACTCTAAAAAATCTACAGATTCAGATCCTTCCTCAGTCTTGTCAGCAATTCCTGATAATCCGGGCTGTCACGAGCCATCTGAACTTTTTCGTCCAGTTTCATAGCGATCAGCGGGTCAAGGGGACGCCCGCAGCTCGAACAGAACTTTGAGGTTGGTGCATTCACTGTATAGCAGTATTCACACTGGCGGGGTTCTAATCGTATCCCATTGGACTTATCACCATTCACTGACTTGACCCCATAGTTCTTCACGATCGCCGCATCGATATCACTACCTGCAAGATGTGCATAGGTATGGAACATTTGGAAAAGATATTAGAAAATTAAACCCTCGCAAAAGAAGAAGATGCTGCTATGGGGATTCGAACCCCAGTCGCGGGCGTGAAAGGCCCGCATGATTGGCCGGACTACACTATAGCAGCGCGATGCTCTACTTAGTTTTACTCTACCTGATAAATAGGTTATGGAAATACCAAACGGGATGCGGCCGGTTCTCTCCCGGGCCCCTGTTAAAAAAAGATTATCTTTTCTTTCCGCCGGTCTTCTTCGCGACCGTCTTCTTCGCGGCTGATTTCTTTCCCGCAGCCTTCTTTGCCGACGGCTTTGGTGCAGCACTCTTCTTTCCTGCAACCTTTACGGTCTTTTTAGCGGCGGTCGTTTTTGCTGCCTTTGCAGTCTTTACTGCCTTCACGGCCTTTGCCGCCTTTGTGGTTTTTACTGCACTCTTCTTTGCTGCCGGCTTTTTCGCACC
Source organism: Methanoregula sp. (assembly GCF_049690535.1). Classification (GTDB taxonomy): domain Archaea; phylum Halobacteriota; class Methanomicrobia; order Methanomicrobiales; family Methanospirillaceae; genus Methanoregula. The sequence continues at coordinate 7,556 of NZ_JBAVMX010000010.1, forward strand.
GGCTTTTGCTTGTGTATAGACGGGATATCCCTCGCGTTCGGTCACGGTGTGGAACGCTGCAATCAGCTGCCGGGTGATCGGGCCGGGTTTTCCTGTGCCGATGACCCTGCCGTCGACCCACGTGATCGGCGCGACCTCTGCCGCCGTCCCGGAGCAGATCAGTTCGTCTGCGGTGTAGAGATCGAAGTACCCGAGGTTCTGTTCCCGGAAGGTGATCCCGAGCGACTCCGCGATCTCTTTTACGACAACCCGGGTGATGCCCCGGAGGTTGTTGAGCGTGTGCGGGGTGATGATCTCGCCGTTCTTGATGATATACAGGTTGTCGCCCGAGCCTTCGGCCACGTACCCGTTCGTGTCAAAGAAGATTGCTTCGTCGCCGCCCTTGTAGTTCGCTTCGATCTTCGCAAGGATGTTGTTGAGGTAATTGAGACTTTTCACGTTCGGCGGGAGGGACTCGGCGGCATTTCTCCGGACCGAGACCGTGATCGCCTTTAAGCCCTTCTCGTACAGGTCGCCGTACATCGCGCCCCAGGTTACAGCGATGACAATAACCGATGCCTTCTCGCACTTGCGGGGATCAAGGCCGAGATCGCCGACCCCCCGGGTGATGATCGGCCGGATGTAGGCATTTTTCAGTTTGTTCCGGCGCAGCGTTTCGCAGATCGCCTCGGTCATCGCCTCTTTTGAGATCGGCGGCTGGATATCAATCGTCTTTGCCGAATCATAGAGCCGGTCGATATGTTCCTTGAGCCGGAAGACCCTGCCGTTATAAGCGCGGATCCCCTC
>NZ_JBAVMX010000011.1:0-3831 GCF_049690535.1 Methanoregula sp.
GAATGGGGCGAGACGAACGCCGACGATATGCGGGAGCGGGGCTACGAGCCGGCCGACGGCGTGCACAACGCAGTTGAGGGTGCACGCGAGTGGGCCGCTGATCTCGTAAAGCACAAGAAAGTCCACTGGTGCGCCTCGTCGTTCAAGGATTCGGTGCAGCTCCGGGAGCGCTTAAAGCGCATCGCGGAGAACACAGCCCGGCCGTTCGATGAAGTGACCGAAGACGGGACGATCGTGTACGGCGTGCTCGACCTCCACCCGGGCACCCGGGACGAGGTCGTCGCCCGGTGCAGGAAATTCCTCGCAGACGACGAGTTTTCCGACTGCGGCGATCGGGTCGAGACCGCATGGTGGCTGCTCGAAGAGTACAAGGACAAGATCCCCGGGAAAAAGTCAGTCGTCGAGCGGTACCCCGACGGCGGCATGGTCGTCGAGGTGACGCCGCTGTGACCCTCCGCGGGCTTCTTGAACCCCTGTACGAGCGGTACCTGCTGATGCAGTGCACGCAGATCCCCACGCACGTCGCCATCATCCAGGACGGCAACCGGCGGTTTGCAAAGGAGATGGGCATCGACACCGCACAAGGGCACCGGGCAGGCGCGGACAAGACCGAGGAGATGCTCGACTGGGCCCACGAACTGGGGATCCGATACATCACTATCTACTCGTTCTCCACGGAAAATTTCAACCGGACCGAGGACGAGATACGGGAACTCTTCCGGCTTTTTAAGGAGAAGTTCATCCGCACCATCTCCGACGAGCGGGTGCACCGGTACAAGATCCGCATCCAGATGGTCGGCGACCGGTCGCTCCTTCCTGCCGACCTGAGGACAGCGATTGAGGCCGCAGAAGAGGCAACGAAAAATTACGAAGGCTTTACCCTCAACGTCGCGCTTGCCTACGGGGGAAGAAACGAGATCGTGCTCGCCGCTAGGGAGATTGTATCAGATGTCCGCGAGGGCAGGATAACGCCATCGGCAATCGACGTGCAGATGGTTGAATCCCACCTCCACGAGGGAAAAGATATCCCGCCGGTCGATCTCATCATCCGGACCGGGAACGAGTACCGCACCTCCAACTTCCTGCCGTGGCTTGCAAACGGCCATGAGTCGGCCGTCTATTTCTGCGCACCGTACTGGCCGCTCTTCCGGAAGATCGACCTCTTGCGGGCGATCCGGATCTACGACCAGCGGCTGAGTGTAAAAGCGCACTAAAACCGCTCCCGCACCATCCCGGAAAAATCCAATTCGCGTACTATATTTCCCGGAACATACCAGATGGAATATGGTGAACCTATGGGTGCGGGAAAATCAGCGGGAACCGGGTGGCAGCAGACGCCGGTCCTGATCAGGTCCGATATTATTGCAGCTGCAGAGCGGGAGCATCTGGATATCAGCGACGCATGCAACAGGGCGCTTGCAGGGCAGCTCGGGATCGATTACCATCCCATAAAAAAGACCATTCCGGAAAAAGCGTCCCGGGTGATCATCGCACCGGATGCCCAACCGTCAGACCGGGCTGCTAGTGCCCCGGCAGCGCCGCCGGTCATCAACGCCGAAGATCCCACGGTGCCGGGAAAGGTAATGAAGGAGAAAAAGGAGAGGAAGGCGCCCTCGGTAACAAACCCCCGGATCCCACCGCAGGAACCGACCCCGCAGCGCCCGGCGGTCCCCCCTCTCCCGGCTCAACCTGCCACAGTACCACAAAAGACCGGAAAGAAAGGCAAAAAAGAGGAGCCCATAAAAAGGTTTGTCAGTACCCTTGTCGTGCGGGAGATCGAGGAGAGCCCGGATGCGATCATCGCAAAGGACGAACTCTACCAGCGGTTCGAACGCTGGTGCCGGGACCACGATTACGCCACGATCCCGGACCGAAGGGCGTTTACGGTTGCTCTCAAGAACAAGTACGCCCTTATGGAACGGACCGTGGGCGGCGTCCCGAGCTGGATCAGTATCCGGATAAAATAATTACCCTGTTTTTACCCTTCACTTCCCGAACCGGCGTGTCCGGGACTGGTAGTCGCGCAGCACCCGCAGGAAGTCCACGCGCCGGAAGTATTTCCAGTTGATATCGGAGAAGAACAGTTCCGAGTAGACCGACTGCCAGATCAGAAAATCGGTCAGGTGGTCGCCGCCGGTCTTTACCACGATGTCCGGGTCGTACCGGAAGATCAGGCAGGATTCCAGCGTTTTCTCATCGATAGCGGAGGGCTGGATCCCATTCTCTGCCAGGCGGCGTATGCAGTCTGTGATCTCTTCCCTCCCGCTCTTTCCTATCGCGACCACGACATCGAGGCCGGTGCCCGAAACCTCCTCGGTCGTACCGTAGTGCAGCACGAGCCGGGCAACGGACGAGATCTTTTTTATGGCCGGTAGCGTGCGTTCCAGTTCTTCCGGGGAGAGCCGGGCGATGTGGAAGGTCAGGCCCTGGATCGCCGGGGGTTTTTGGCCGGTTTCTGTCACTCCCTGCCGGGCAAGAAGATCATTTAACTCGGAACTCCAGCTTGCCACCTGCACGCACTTGCCCGGATCCGCGGCCAGATCGGCACCACTGATCATGAAACAGATATGGCGGGGCAGAACCTCTATCTGCGAGAGAAGCATCCGTTCATAGATCCAGTGGAACATCTGACCTAATCTTTTGGCAGCCAAGGTTAAGAGGGTTTACCCCAGTCATTCCCGTCGGTAACGGGTGCTCTGGCGTCCCGCCGGCCTGCCGGCAAAAGCCCTTATAAACATTCTCATGAAATAATCAGACAACAGATGTACTCCTATAAAACCGGGATCCCCCAGATCGATCAGACCACCGGGGGGTTTGATGCAGGAACAAATCTTCTTCTTCTGGCACCGTCACTCAGTTACGCGGAGCAGCTTGCCTATACCCTCACAAAACCCCTGCCCGGGGAGTATGCAATCATGCTTTCCACAAACGAGCGCGCCTCGGAAGTGATCGACCAGTTCAAGGTGGCCGGCGCCGACAAGAAGTTTGTCGGCGTGATCGATGCGATCACCAAAAGCTCGACGCCATCGATTTCCGATACCGAGCGGTTCATGTTTGTCACGAACCCCACCGATCTGACCGGGATCGGGATCAAGTTCTCGCACATGGTCGAGACGATCTTCGAGGGGACGTTTTCAGATGAGGAATCCGGGCTCTTCCCGCCCCCGATCCGGTTCTGCGTCAACTCAGTCTCGACCCTTCTCATGTACCGCAAGCTCGAGGTGCTGTACCAGTTCCTTCACGTGATGACGGCGAGATTAAAGAAGATCGAGGGATTTGGCATCTATGTACTCAACAGCGAGGCATTTGATGAGAAGACGATCTCCCTCATCAAGCAGCTCATGACGATTGTGATCGAGGTCAAAGTGGAGAGGTCGGACAACTATTTCCGGGTGATGGGTATCCGTGGCGTAAACGCGGACTGGCATAAGTTTACGATCAGCAAGGGGCAGGTGATTCTGGCGTTATGATTTCAACGGGGATGTACGGGATCGACGATATGCTGGCGGGCGGGATACCCAAGGGAAGCCGGGTGCTCTACAGCCTCGAACCCGGGGTCGATGGGCAGCTCTTCATGGTCTCGACGCTGTACGAGGCGCTCGAAAAGGGACGGTCGTGCCTGGTGATTATCCCCCATACGACGGTCGATGCATTCCTGCACGACGTCGGGGAACTCCGGGGAAAATCCCTCAAAAATAAGGACTACAAGATCGCCTTTCTGGACAGTGTCGACCGGGAACGCATACAGCGGAGCGTCGTCAAAGGGGGAGCGGCAGACAAGGAATGGCAGGCCCGGATCAAAAAACTCAGCATTGAGAACAAGGTCGAGGT
>NZ_JBAVMX010000012.1:0-41029 GCF_049690535.1 Methanoregula sp.
CCCGAAGATCGCGGTGATGAGATGCCGGTAATGATCCATTTTTTTGTGGTGCTCTTTGCTGTGGGCCCTGATCTTTTTGAGCGTGTCCCGCCCGGTACGGGTGAGCATAAACCCGGTACGGGCCCGGGAGCCCTCTTTTTCCGGGGCTGGGACAATGAGCCCTTCGGTTTCAAGCTGGCGGAGCAGGGGATAGAGCGTTCCTTTGCTCGGGACCCAGGCGCCGTTCGTGAGTTTTTCTATCTCCCTCATGATATCATACCCTGATTTCTCACCCTTATCAAGCGAGTGGAGCACAAAAAGTGCAAGCAGGCTGCGTGCCCTCCCGCTCTTCGTTGCAAACTGTAAGAGGCTGGTCATGGGTATAGTCCGGATCCGATATAGTTCGGTTTCGTACTATTCAGGTTGGGCAAAGCCAGATATAAATATTGGGGATCTGCCGGATGGGGTGCAGGGGCGTGCCTGTACCTTATGAACCTGTACAGGCAAATGATAAAGCAGAACCCGCCGCTCTTGTAAAGGCAGGAGGATGTTTTTGAACCAAATCTATTGCTTCGGCCACCGCCAGCCCGATACGGACAGCATCGCGAGCGCGATCGGGTACGCGGATTTCAAAAACCGGTCCGAGCCTGGACGGTACGTTCCGGCCCGGTGCGGGGATATCAATAATGAGTCCCGGTTCATGCTCGAACGGTTCGGCATCGCAGAGCCGGTCTTTGTACCGTCGGTCGAGCCCCGCCTCTCCGATATCGAGTACAAGCCGGTCTTTGCGCTGCCGCAGGATGTCCCGACCGTGGATGTCGCCGTCCTCATGGCACACGAAGGGATCAGGAACGTCGTCATCACGGACGCTGCCGGAAAACCCGTCGGGATGATCGGCGAGCATGCGCTTGCAAATGCGTATATCGGGACCCTGCACCTTGCCGAGCTCGCGGTGATACCGGTCCCGATCGGGACGCTTGCCCGTGTCCTGAGCGCGGAGATCATTGTCCCGGCTCATACTATCCTTGAAGGACGGGTCTACATTGCGATCGATGCGCTGCACGTCACGCTCGCGAAGATGACCGCAAAGGACATCGCGGTCGTTGGTGACAACGAGCCGGCCCAGCTTGCGCTCGTCTCGGCCGGGATTGCGGCCCTTATCATCGCGGAAGGGGCACCGGTCGGCGACCGGGTCATTGCCGCTGCAAAGCAGCGCGGGGTCTCCGTCCTCTCCACAAAACTGGATGCATTCGGGGTCGGGAAGATGATCAATCTCTCGCTTCCTGCGAGAGAGCTCATGGAGACCAATGTCCCGGTCCTTACGTTCTCTGACACCCTCGCCCATGCCCGGCAGGTCGTTGCCGGTTCGAAGTTCCGGGCCGCGTGCGTTGTCACGGGAGACGGGACACTCGCCGGCGTCCTTACAAGAACGACGCTGCTTGACGATGTCCGACGTTCTGTCGTCCTGCTCGATCACAACGAGGCCTCGCAGGCAGTCCCCGGGATCGAGGAAGCAGACGTGGTCGAGATCATCGACCATCACCGGCTCGGGGCGATTACGACCTTAAAGCCGATCCGGTTCTTCAACGATCCGGTGGGAGCGACCTCGACGATCATTGCCATGAAGTTCATGGAGTCCGGCCTCTCTCCCACAAAGGGGGTTGCCGGTGTCCTCCTCTGCGGCATTCTCTCTGATACGCTCTCCTTACGGATGTCGACGACAACGCACCTGGACAGGCAGGCAGTAAAGTACCTCGTCCCCATCGCCGGTGAAGACCCGGAGAAACTTGGCATCGCGCTTCTCGAACGGGGCATGGATCTCTCGGGGATATCGCTCGATGCACTCCTCGCCCGGGACACCAAGATGTTTGCCCTCTCGGAAAAAACGGTGCAGATTGCGCAGGTGATGGTGCCCTCCTTTGAATGGAACCGGGAGCGTGACGCTGCAATAAAGGCCGGGCTTGAAAAAAGCCGTGCCGGCTCCAGCGCCGATCTTTCGCTTGCGCTTTTCACCAATGTTCTTGAAAATGCAAGCGACCTCTACGGGGCCGGTGACGCAGCGCTCCTTTCTGATCTCTTTAGTGAGGATCTCCCGGCCCGGCTTTGTGGCGTGATGTCACGGAAAAAGGATTTCCTCCCGTGGCTGGGGGAGAAACTCCGCAAACAGGGCCGGGTGTAACGCACCCCCTCCCCATTCCTTTTTGCCTTTTATCGTCTCTCTCAAAAACAGTTTCGTGCACCCGCACAAAACCTGTCATTTTTATCTGTCATGGGAGGAGATGTGTAAAATATAAAAGGTGTCTTCAATCCCGATCTTTCACACGGCTCCTGACCCCGGCAGTCTGACCGGCCAGCGCATCATCGTAGCCACGGTGTCCCTCGCATCTCTGATGGGGGCACTTGACATGAGCATTGTCAATATCACCCTCCCATCGATTATCAGGGCGTGGCAGATCCCGATCGGTGAGGGGTCGCTCGTTATCATCGCCTACATGCTCACCATCACGGCCCTCATTCTTTTTATGGGAAAACTGGGCGACCGGTACGGTTTTCGTTCACTTTTCCTTATCGGCCTTGCGCTCTTTGGCCTTGGTTCGTTTTTGTGCGGTGTGGCCCCGGACATTACCAGCCTCATCGCGTTCCGGGTTCTCCAGGGAGCCGGTGCAGCGATGTTCTCTGCCATCGGGCCGGCGGTCATCACGACCTACCTCCCCTCATCGGTCCGGGGAAAGTCGCTTGGTTTTCTCATCGCCATGTCTGCCGTTGGTTATGCAGTCGGCCCCGGGCTGGGCGGTTTTATCTCTCAGTTTGCCGGCTGGCGCTGGGTATTTTTCATCAACCTGCCGATCGTCATCGCCGCGCTTTTTATGAGCTGGTACTGCCTCCCCTCTGCCACGGGGACGACCGAACAAAAACCCCTGAACTTTGTCAGCCCGGCACTCTTTGTCATCTCCCTCGTACTCCTTCTTGCCGCATTCTCGTTCTACCAGGTGGCGGGTACACCGGATATTGACCTGCTGCTGCTCCTCGTCTTCGGGCTCGTTGTCGGGGCGATCTTTGTCCTGCGGGAACACAACAACCCGGATCCCCTGATCAGCCCGGCCCTGATCCGGAACCGGGATTTCCAGTTCGGCATTATCACCTGCCTGATTATTACGACGCTCTTTTCCGGGGTCACCTACCTGATGCCCCTGTACCTGATCAATTCGCGTCACCTCGACCCGTTCCTGGCAGGGCTGATCATGACGGTGCCGGCGCTGCTTTCGATCATTGTCGCTCCCGCAGCCGGCAGCCTCGCCGACCGGCACGGAAGTCTTACCATCTCCATCATCGCCGTAGGTCTGGCGGCGGCCGGGTTTTTGATCTTCTTTACGTTCAATCCTATGACGCTCGTTGTCGTTATCGTTGCCGGGATGATTGTCACCCGGGTCTCCACGGCCGCCTTTTTCGGCCCGAACGCCCGGTTGATCATGGGCCATTGTCCGCAGGATGCTGTCGGTGACGGGTCGGGTGTCATGATGACGGTGCGGCACGTTGGGATGGTTATCGGGATTGCATTTTTCCAGAGCGTTTTTGCGATCAGGATGTACATGGCCGGCATCCCCCGGGACGGGACGCCGCTTGTGTCGAAGCTGACGCCGGCGCTCTCCGTGCTCGGGTACCAGGCGGTCTACCTGACCTCGTTTGTACTTTGCATCATTGTCATTATCCTCATCCGGAGGACCCATGACGTGCCGCGTCCTGAGGATGGTGCGGAGCCGGAAGAACTGCTGGTTGACACGCCGGGTTAGTCGCTGGAATGTGACTATACCCGATTTATTTTTTAATTCCACACGTCGCGAGCTGGAAATTCCAAAAAAGATCGATCACGCGGCTTGAGTATTTGTAAAAATGATCGGGTCACGTGCTTGAGGATTCCGGAAAAAACGACCCGGCAATTTTCAAAAAAGAGCGACCTCTCTGCCTCCCGCTTTATGTTCCGCAAAAAATAAAGCCGGACCCCTCCTGCAGGTTCTCCGTCGTAGGATATCCTCACCGAATATTTGTCCATTAGTAAATTCGGGCCAGAAATATCGTCCGATTCGCCTGCCCGAAATTTCGTGCCCTTATTTGTTTCCATTTGTCAAAATACGCCCAAATTTTGCCCCATATAATACCCATAATCGGCCATAGACGCCCCTAGAACAGCCACTGTTTTCGGGATCAACCAAAAACCCATCCGGACCCAAAAACGGCCCGTAAAATCGCAATACGTGAACTTTTTATTTCGTCCGATTGCCAAAATACGGCTGATTTGGGCTTGTTTTTAAACGGAGCCCGAAATGGGCTTCTTTTTGATCGGGAAACAGGTAATCGGAGGGCAGATTGGGCCCGGATTAGATACGGTCTTGGGGAAGGTTTCAAGGGGTTAAACCCGTACCCATGATGACTGGGATTGAGGCCACCATATCCGTAAAGTGAAAATTACTACTGTGCCCCGGGAGGATGGATCACTGCTTAGAACCGTAGTTTCATTGCAGATGGATCAGATGTGATGTTGTGAGAAAGCCGTGGAACATTCAGGACACCAGTATGGGCTCATGACCTGACCGGGCCTTTTTTCTGAGGTAGGTTCCGGGACGGCTCGCAACACAGGGCACAGTATCACCGGAAGCGTCATGCCGGAACTGGATCTTCTTTGTTCCCTGCCCGGACTGCTTGGGGGAGGACGCAGGTACACGTTTTGCCTGTGCATCGCACATCTTTGCGAATTCTGCAGGCCCAATCATTGATTCGATTAACGTGTTGTCGAAGTCCTCAAGGCGCTTCACGAGTGGAGAATCTTCATTGATGGAGTAGAGGGGCGTTCTCCCCTCTTTACGGATCTTCACCATGCCCCGGTCCGAGAACTTATTCATCGCTTTTGCTATCGACTGCCGGGTGAGCCCAATCTCTTCGACAAGTTCGGCCATCTCAAATTCGATCCCATACATCGGCAGCAGGAACTGGAGAAGCCGGGTTTCGCAGGTGTCCCCGAATAATCCCTCGAACGGTGGTTTCATCGGAATTTCCCTTGCGCAGATGTCTGCTTTCAATCTATAAATTTGTTGTTAAAAAAAATTAACAGAATTGGCACCATCAGTCCAGGTGGTGGACTCTCCCACCACCAAGGGGCGTAACGTTCAGGCCGTGATCTTTCAGGACGAAATATGTTTTGCCGAGGTTCAGGATGTAATATTTGGGATCGTCTTTTTTAATCGTCCCGATGTAGGCGTTATTTTTCAGGGACTGGATGGCTTCATCGAAATCCTGATCGTATTTCTTCAGGAGGATCTTCCTGAGTTTTTTGCTATGGTAGCCAGCGTCGGATTTGAAATTTTTGTTACGGTAGAGGATATAGAGGATCTGAACTTCCATGTCGGTCAGATCATCTGGCATGATCAATACTACGAATTGATCTATAATATAGAGGCATCATTGCACGACATGGGCGAACTGCTGCAATCACATTCACACTTCAGAGGATAGATTGATTATCCAGAATAATAATGAGTCTACATAAGTAGTGAAAATTTAATGGAAACTCCTTTCGAGAAAAAATTTAGAGCGAATGATCTCCGCAAATCCGGCAAATTTCAAGACGCGTTGGTTCTCTACAAGGAACTGCACGAGGAAAATTCGGATCAATATACTTACGCTGGATACCTGCATTGCCTCAGAAAACTGAAGCAATTTAAGGAGGCAATTCCTCTGGCTGACTCTTTAGTCGGAAAATTCCCCGGTTTTGATTGGGTAACTACGGAAATCGTTTGGACCTATATCGAGGGTATTCTGTATCCAATACCCGAAGAGGAATCTCTCTCAACGGTTATTAGTGCTGCAAATAAGATCCATCAACTTCAGCCAAATCAAATCGCAACGAATGTTGTCAATATGCGGGTATGTAAAGCCGCCAAGCATGAGAAAAACTGGAATATTCTGGATGAATGGGTTCAGAAAGTTGATCCCAATTCACTTGATTCAAAGCTAATGCAGTTGCCCAATGGAAGAGAGGGCTGGAGCCAGCAGGGACTTTGGTACTTGTACAGAGTTAATGCACTTGTTGAAACTGGCAAGAGCGATGAGGCATTTTCGTTTCTTGAATACGCTCTCGAACATTTCCCGAAACAAAAAAAATTCTTTCTCCGGTTGCGAGCTCTGGCATATTTTCAGGCTGGCAGAAAAGAGGACGCAGCAGCGGATTATAAGAATCTCTGCGCAGTTCCACATCCTGACTGGTGGATGCTGAAGGAATATGCAGATGTCCTTAACGATCTCGGGCGAAAAGATGAGGCTCTGGAAATAATGCTCTTTGCAGCGCAGGCTCGACAAGATCCGGGATTGATGGTCGTTCTCTTTGAAGCGATAGGAAATTTGTTTTATGAACGCGGTAACAAAGAGAACGCAGCCCTCCATTATCAATTAACGAAATTAATTCGTGAAGAGAAATCCTGGAAAGTCCCGGATTCATTAAATGATAAATTATCCGGATTATCAAAAGACGAAATTACAATATCTTCTCCGTTGGAAGAAGTATATCAGAAATGCCAAGCGATCTGGAGACACGGTACGGAAAACGCGATGGCTGGCCCTTCCATACAATCCCCTCAAAAAGAGGCGATAAGAAGAAAGGTCTACGGAAAAATTTCTCTCGGAAGACCAGATCGTCCATTCTGTTTTATCAATCTGGAGGATGGCGATTCAGTCTTTTGTTACAAAGACATTCTGCCTTCGGATATCAATGATGGAGATAAGGTTGTTGTTGATGCCCGACCATCATGGGATCAGAAGAAAAACAAGCAATCCTGGAAAGCAGAGAGTGTCCGATTGCAAAAATAGTGAGAAATCTCATTTTTTAGATGAACCATTTACGTTTTTAAAATGAAGTTTGGCGACAAATTGTAATATTGATCTGTCTATATCTTTCGGTTGCGCCGTTCGTAGATCGATACCGTATTTTTCATTCAGCTTATCGACTTCTGTCTCAAATTTATGTTTTGCGATGATACTTGCTGCTGCAACCGGGATTTCAGATTCTCCCTTGGATTTCTGGATGATTTCTACATTGGTCCGATCAACGTTCTCCAACCTGAATTCCGTTTTTTCGAAATCGAACTTGTCTATGACGACTTTGATTTTTTTTGCCTGTACATACTTTAACATTGCCTTGATCACTGCGGAATGAGCCCAAGCCAGCATATCGTTCAGAGACTTTCCTTCTTTTTCAAAATCCGCATACATCTGGTTGTACTTCTCTGGTGTAAGGGCAATAGTAAACCGGGCAAAATCCATTTTGAATAATTGTTCGGCGAGTTTTATGAGTTCTGCTTTCTTTATTGTTTTGCTATCTCGGACTCCAATTTTCCTTAGTTCAATGATCTGTTCTGGAGTGAGAGCTGTAGCGGTAATTACAAGAGGGCCAAACCATTCGCCTTTGCCGGTTTCATCTGAACCAAGGATATAATCAAATTGCTCGTCTCTTGTTAAAATTTCATGAAGAATTTTTAACGAGGCTTCGCTTCCATTATGAACTATTTTATTGGATTTGTAAACAATAATTGATACCTGGCCCTCTTTAATCCTCAATAATTCAAAATCATTTGAAGGCTTGACACGTTTGATATTTGTTCTTAAAATGTATGCCTTCAATTTTTCAAGTTCTTCGTTTGAAATTATTATGGATGCCGAACTCATGCAAAATTCCTATAATGTAATAATGTATATTGTATGTTATGGCGGCAATAAATATTACATGGAATATTTCTCAACGAGCAAATGATTTGATCCTCAAAGAGATTCTAACAAGTCATGGTTGTACTGAAACCCAGATTACAACACCTCACCAAAAATGGGTTTTTAAAAGGGATACGCTTACAATTCAAAATTTTGGAAAAAGTTTGTTTATTCAAGGACCTATAAGCGAACCTAACAAGCAGGTTGTTTCGGATATTGCCAAGTGCGAAGGGCTCATGCTTGAAGGTAATAATATCGAAAGATATGCTCAACTTTTCGATTTTGGACATAATGCAATTATCTGCAGGACATGTAATCACCCAGTGATGCTCATCGAGGGAAAAGAGGAGGGGCTCGATTTTGTATTTGTAAAAGAATGTGGTCATAAATCAGAATTAAAACCGCCCATTTTCATGATTACGAACCGAATATTACCGGATGTAAATGTCCTTGTGGGTGGACTCATCTCAAAAGGTCTTGGAATTGGATTTTTTTCTGGTTTTGAAATTGTCATTCCCAGTTTTGTTATTACTGTAATCGACACGCTAGGTAAACGAGAGAAAGAAATGGCAACAAGGGAATTAGATGAATTACGAAAATCAGCAGGTTCGGGAAAAATATCCATTTTTTTCTGCAAAGATGGCGAAAAGATACCTTCGACTCATGAAGAGTTTGATCTTAAAGAGGATCAAATTATACTTAATATTGCAAAACTGACGAATTCGATTCTTTTTACCACGGATAATGTTATGAAAGAACGCGCAATGCTCCAGAAAAGGCCTACAATTTACATGCACCCGCAATATAGCAAACATCTTAAAATGGTCACAGAATTGAGAAATCCATCCATAGCGGAAAAAGGAAAGTGACCTAAATTTCACTTAACTCCAATAACTCCTTTTAAATTGTTAATAACACCCTCTGCATCCTTCAGATCCTTCAACCCGGTAACGATGATTTTTCCCGTTGAAAAGATCAGAAAACTCGCACCCCGGTGTATTACGACGAAATCATCTACCGGTTTTTCCAGTACATGAGTATCTCAAAACCGGCGTACACGAGGATCGTGACGATCCCGGCAATGACAAGCGCCGGGATAAGGGTGGATGATTCCGTCCCCTGGACCGCTGTGCCCTGCTGGAGGGAGCCGGAGAGCGAACTCACCGGTACATACGATACCACAACAAACGGCTGGACCAGGATTGCGGCACAGGTTACGACAAAGAGGCCGCAGAGCGTTGCATATTTTAACAGGACTGCGCGGAGATCCGCGCCGGAGCTCATGTTCGGCGCGACAATAAACACCTGGTTTTTGAGCCGGTAGACTTTCATCTTCTTGCCTTTGACGCTGTACCGCGTATTTGAGATCTCGATGAGCCCGGCGTTCCGGAGATTTTCCACATGGTATTTTGCGGCATTGGTAGACAGGCCCATCTGGGATGCAATGTCCGAGAGTTTCATCGGGCCTGTTGTCGAGAGCAGTTGTATGAGCTCCCCGGCATTCTGGTGCGATATGGCCTTTACAATATTCTGTGCTTTTTCCTGGCCGGGTTCAAGGAGGATAACCTCTTCCTCGGCAGCGACCGGCCCCTGTGTGGTATCAGTTCCAGACTCCCCGTCCATTTTATCCCATTCCTGTTCCCGCAAAAGACCATTCGCGGGTCCGGTGCCGGTATGGATACCCACACCTGGCCCGGGGTTTAGTCTTATTATATCCCGGTAGTCGATTTCATGCTATAAACGCATGCATAACTGAAAAAATTATTTCACTAAAAATGAGGGGGCGATCATTCCCTTTCGTACGTTGTGGTGCAGGTAAAAACACCCGCCAGCCGATCTCCCGGTGCATGGGGCAGGCGATCATTGAGAGAAGAGAATGGAGCGCGTTTGTTCTTAAGCGATACGATGGTGTGCGACAGAAGTGGCCGTTTTTTTAAAGTCTGGGAGGAAATGCCGGTTATTGAAACCTGGGGAAGTATCAATCGTGATACGGGCATTTTTTCCGGGAGAGTGATCCGAACATGCATTGTCTGGACCGGCTACCTTGTTTTTTAGCGCTCCATTCTGATGGTTGGTGTGCAGAGGTTTTACTCTCAACGTGCCGGATTCTGGCACAGGGTTATAGTCTCACGCGCTTTTTATAGACCCCGTTAACTGAAATTATTTTTTAACTGTTCCCCCAACCCTTTTGAACCGTTCCCGGACCCACCTGATCGTTTTTGTTTTCTCTCCACTGGAATCGTGCGATCACTATCAAAGGAATAAACATCCCATACGCGTACGTGATCTGTAGGATTAACAGATACTCACTAATACCTGTACGTTCATGAGTACGCGAACAGGGCCAGGTACCTGATATCCGGTGGCGATACGAATGGACCTGTTCCTCTGTGCGGCATACCTTCTCCCGTTTCTCTTCCTCGTGATCTTTATCGGGAGGATCGATACGCGGTTCATCCTGTTTGTCGTGTGGGGTTTTATCGCGGCAGTCCCGGTTTATTTTCTTGAGCCTGTCATGTTCCAGGCCGCACAGCCCGAGATCCCGGCAGCGCTTGCCTTCATCACCATCTCCCCGATTGTCGAGGAATTTTTCAAGGCCCTGCCTCTTATCCTTCTTGCCATCTACGGGAGCCGGCAGCAGGACCGGGATATCTTCCTGTGCGCCCTTGCCTCGGGAATCGGGTTTTCCATCATTGAGACCGGCCTGCTGCCCACGCAGGATCTTGTTGTCATTCTCACCCACTCGTTCTCAACTGCCCTGATGCACGGGTGCACCTGCGGTATCATCGGGTACGGGATCGTCATTGCCGGACATTTCGACCGCCGGGCATTTCCCTCACTTATATTGGGTTTTTTCACGCTCGCCGTCACGATCCATGCGATCTACAATACGCTGGGCAGCTCATTCTTCGGACTTGCCGGGATCTGCATCGATCTTGTCTTCCCGGTCTTCCTCTTCTTTGTCCTGCTCCTGTGCTACCACATTGAGCTCCCGTCTCTCTTCCGCAGTCATGCAGGTGCGTGAGGGCAAAATAGCACCGGGTGTGAGCAAATCCGTTTTTCACCCGATATATCAGGCAGGCTGCGCGTTTGTTCCCTGTTGTACAAGGTAATCGAGCAGGCCAAGAGTGAGGAGTGCAATAGAGGCAATGACGATTGGGCCGACGATACTGGAAAGATCATAGAGAGAGAAGGTCTTTTCTGCGAGTGGCAGGGGGATGGTCCAGGACGGGTAGTACAGAAAGAGCGTCTCCCTAAGGCCGTAAAGCATCGAGAACACGCATTGCGCACAGATGCCGGCCCAGATCAGGGGATACCGGAAAAAACCGTGGCTGATCGTCACGACAATGAGCTGTTCAACGACAACAAACTGGACAAGCAGCATCACGGTCCGGGGCGTGATGCCATACGTATCGATCATCATCAGCGGGATTATTAAAAACAGCGCAAGCAGGAGCCACGTGTACACGGCAGGAATCGGTTCTTTTTTCCCCTCGATCTGGAACCCTGCGATAAAAAAGAGCATGAACCCCAGAAACGAGAGTTCAGCGACGGTGGTAAAGACAAACGGACGGCCAAGCAACGCCGTCAGCGGCAACAGGGAGTAGAGATACCAGAAGATCGTTGCAAGCCCGTATTCTCCGAATGCAAACGCCGCGAGCAGCAGGATCACGCGGCCGGACCAGTATCGGTACGCGTACAGGCAGATGCACATGCAGACAAAGGCGACCCCGGCTTCAAGACTGTTGCCGATGAGGCGGTACAGCGGCAGCGGGATCACCACGATAAGCGCGGCAAAAATCACGGAGAGCACGACGATTCCCAGAAGCAGGTAGCTCACCGGGCCGGGTATATGGATTTCCGGTTTGTACCGGACGGGACCGGAGTCATCGTGCATCGTTGTACCGGTTCTGTTTATGGAGTATATAGGCTGTGGTTACCTGAGTGCCGGTGTAACAACAGGGCAGGTGGCGAGGTGTTACGAGCCCTCCTGTTTTTTCAGGATTGCCGGGGGAGTATCGGTCAACAGGACGTCCGGGCCTGTTACCGGCAGGGGAAGGCCGGGTGTACCGGGCTGAACGCCGGCACCGCACGTGGCCGGTCCTTCGCGTCTGGAACCGTTGTGCATGCCGTAGAGTGCGTAGAACGCGATGCCGATGCACAGCCAGAGGACAAACATGAGATGGGCAAGAGGGTTGAGGTGGAAGATCAGAAACGCGCAGGAGCCGACGCAGAGCAGGGGCACGATCGGGACAAACGGGCATGAGAACGGCCTGACGAGATCCGGCCGCTGGACCCGGAGGAGGAGAATACCAATCGCAACGATGGCAAAGGCAACAAGCGTACCCATATTGACCAGTTCTGCAACGATTGCAAGAGGGAAAAAGCCGGCGACGCATGCCGTGAACACACCGGTGACGACGATCACTTTTGCCGGAGTCTGCGTCTTTGTACTGACTTCAGAGAAGAATGCCGGCAACAGGCCGTCCCGGGACATGGCAAAGAAGATCCGGCTCTGCCCGAAGAGCATGACGAGGATCACCGAGGTCATGCCGCAGAGCGCACCGACAGAGACGATCGCCGCCCCCCAGGATATGCCAATCCGCCCGAGGGCAAAGGCAATCGGGGCGTTGATCGCGTCCGGCCCGGCAAGCTCCGCAAACGGTACGATGCCGGTCAGGATCACGCCAAGCACGATATAGAGGACGATGCAGATGGCAAGTGATCCGATAAGCCCGAGGGGAAGGCTCTTCTTGGGATCTTTTGTCTCCTCGGCGGCCGTAACCACGGCGTCAAACCCGGTAAAGGCAAAAAATATGATGGCCGCACCCGAGAAAACCCCGAGCCACCCGGTGGGTGGCATAAAGGGCGTCCAGTTCGCCGGGTTGATGGAGAAGAGGCCGAGCACGATAAAGAGGATGATAACGCCGATCTTGATAGCGACGATGGCCGCATTGGTCTGAGCACTTTTTTTTGTCCCCCGTATCAGGAGCAGCGAGAGGCACAGCACAATCCCCATGGCCGGCAGGTTGACCATCCCCCCGTCAGTGCCCGGAGGGGCGATGAGAGCAGGCGGGAGGATGATCCCGGTGGACCTGAGGAGGGCGTTGAGATACCCGGACCAGCCGATTGCCACCGCGGAGACCGCAAGACCGTATTCGAGGATAAGGTCCCATCCGATGATCCATGCCCAGATCTCGCCGAGCGTGATGTAGCAGTACGTATAGGCGCTTCCCGCGACCGGTATCATGGCGGAAAATTCTGCATAACAGAGTGCAGCAAAAAGGCAGGCGACACCTGCGATGAGAAACGAGAGCCATAGTGCGTTACCGGCATGCAGCCCTGCAACAATACCGGACAGGACAAAGATCCCCATACCGATGATCCCTCCGATCCCGAGCATGACAAGATCAAACGTGGAGAGGGTACGTTTGAGGAAGCGGTCGTCGTTTGTATCGGACGCCCCGGCAATCGGCTTTTTTTTGAAAATGGCGTGGTCGAGGAGTGATCCCTTATTCATGTTCTGCCCCTTTGAGCGTGATTTTTTTCCTGCATGCCGGCACAAGACTGCCTGATAACGGTACTTCCGTTCCGGCTTTGTATAAAGAAACTGATGAATGAAAAAATTATTTCACTTATACTTGCCCAAATTTGAAAAATAAGGCTGGAATTGGTGCAAATGGTATTTCACTTATCGCCGCGTTTATGCGGTACCCGCACTGAACGGATCTCCTATGCAGGAATACAACAGGTGGCAGGTGCCGGGTGCGAAGGCATGCCGGTGGCCGCATACGATACACCCTGAACGGGTGCCGGTACCGGGTGCCGGCAGGATGGACACCCTATGATCGGCGGATACCCTGTCGATGCGTCAGTCGCGGTCAACCTGATCCTGAGTATCGGCATCGTCCTCGTCAGTATCTGGGGCTATCATAAGATCAAAAAACTTACACCGCTGTATTTCGGGTTTGCCTACACCCTGTTTGCCATCTCTCACTACATCCTCCTCTCCGGGGGAAACGAGATCCCCGGGCCGGTATTTTTTATCCTGCGGACCGGCGGGTATGCGTTTGTCACGATTGGCCTCTTTGCGATCTTAAACGATATCATCCACCGTCAGGAGGCTGAAAGGGAACTGCGCGAGAGCAGGAAACGGCTGTCTGCGACTTTTGACCAGGCCGCAGTCGGGATCGCCGAGATCCTCCCGGGCGGGCGCATCGCACAGGTCAACCGGCGGTTCTGCGATATCCTGGGGTACTCAGATCCCGATCTCCGGAATGTCGCGCTCCAGATCCTGATCGCTGCGGATGACCGCCGGGATACCTGCTATGCCCTCTCAAGGGTCATGCGGGGGGACATCCCCGGGTATACCGGTGAAGTGAGATGCATACGAAAAGACGGCTCTTCGGTCTGGGGCGGGATTTTTATCTCGCTTGTACGGGGTACGGCAGACACGCCGTGCTACTGCATCCTTGTCCTTGAGGATATTTCTGCGCGCAAAACAGCGGAGGCGGAGCTCACCCGGCTCACCGGCCGGCTGGAGGAACGCGTCCTTGAACGGACTGCCGCACTTGCACAGGCAAACGAGGCGCTTATTGCCGAGGTCTGCCAGCGCACCATCGCGGAGGAACGGCTCCGGTTGTCCCTGCACGAAAAAGAGGTGCTCATAAAAGAGATCCACCACCGGGTGAAAAACAATCTCCAGATCATCGTCAGTCTCCTGTACCTCCAGTCCGGCAGGACACGCGATCCCGCCTGCGGTGCCGCCCTCATGGACAGCCAGACCCGGATCAAGTCCATGGCGCTCATCCACGAGAACCTGTACCAGTCCGGCGACCTGATGTCTATCGATTTTGACCGGTACCTCCGGAACCTGGCCGGCAACCTCATGGTGGCCTACGGTGTCGACCGCTCCGGCGTCCTTGTCGTCACCGATGCGCGTGACCTTGTCGTCAATGTCACGACTGCCATTCCCCTTGGCCTGATTGCAAACGAACTGATCTCAAACGCGCTCAAGTACGCGTTTACCGGAAGGGTCGGCGGGGAGATCTCCCTGACCGGGAAGCGGGAACCTTCGCGGATAACGCTTGTCATTCAGGATAACGGACGAGGGATCCCGGAAGAGTTCGACTGGGAACATGCGGATTCCCTCGGGTTTAACCTTGTCCAGATGCTGGTGCGGCAACTCAAAGGGACGATCACGCTGGTGCGCACCAGCGGTACAGAATTTGTCATCACCATCCCGTATTCAGAGTGACTCAGATGGACGAAACAACACAAAAGATCCTGATTGTCGAGGACGAACTGATCGTTGCAGAGAACCTGCGGCTCGTACTCGCCGGCATGGGGTATGAGGTTCCCGTACCGGCCGGAAGCAGCGGGGAAGCACTGGAACGGGCCGCCGAGATCCATCCGGATCTGATCCTGATGGATATCGTGCTTGAAGGCTCCCCGATGGACGGGATAGAGACCGCAAAAAAGATCGGGCAGTGCATGGATGTTCCGGTGATTTTCGTCACCGCGTACTCTGATAAGAAGACCCTCATGCGGGTGAAGGGCACGGGCCCGTATGCATACATCCTCAAACCCTTCAACGAACGGGAACTCTCGTTTGCCATCGAACTCGCGCTCCACCGGTACCGTCTCGACCAGGAGATAAAAAAGCGCGACACCCTCCTTATGGCCATCAGTTTTGCCATCGAGTGGTTCCTGCGCAGGCACGCGACCATCCCGCCCCATGATCCCGGGTACGAGAAGAACCTGAAGACCGGGATCATGGAGATCCTCGAACACATCGGGTTTGCCGTATGTGCCGCGAGCGTCTGTATATTTCGCATGAACCCGGGACGTGAGGGAAGGGACGGCGCGACCGTGCAGTACCTGTGGGTCGATCCCGGTACTGCGGGAAACGGGAGGGTGTCGCTTGCAGACACGGAGTCGCTCACGTTTACGACCCTCCTGTGGAGTTCGCTTCTCGGGAGCGGCAACAGCATCGCCGGCGACGTAAAGAAGTTACCCGATGGCGAGCGGTGGTTCTTTGAGGACCGGGGAATCAATTCGATCGCTGTACTCCCCCTCTTCAAGAACGATTCTCTCTGGGGTTTTGTGGGTTTTTCTGATACCGTACACCGGGATTGGGCGGACAGCGAGATGGAGGCACTCCAGATCGCCGGGAACCTGATCGGCGCTGTGCTTGAGTAAGGCCGGTATAAAAAAAATCTTTATTTGGAATTTATACGAGTGGCTGCATCACCATGGCGAGGACCAAACGATCCGGTTCCTCCCGTTGTTCCCGTATTTCATCACCCGTAATGCAGTTCCCCCGGGGAGGTGATCTGATCCGTTTATGCCGACCGGCGGCTGAGCATCTCCTGCATCAGCCTGATGAAATCCGCATCAACCGGTTTTTTGCCGGCCGATACTTCTGCCAGGGGAACGGTAACGATGGAATTTTTCTGCAGCGCCACCATCGACCCGGGCTCTCCGTCAAGTACCTGCCCGACCGCAGCCACGCCAAATCTCGTTCCCAGCACCCGGTCGAAAGCCGTGGGGGTCCCTCCCCGCTGGACATACCCGGGCACGGTCACCCGGGTCTCGATACCGGTACGGCGTTCAAGTTCCTTTCCGAGCAGGTTTCCGACCCCGACAAACTTTTCGTGCCCGCATTCGTCCAGGTCGCAGGAAGCAACCGGTGTTTGCACAATGTCCTCGTGGCGCACGCCTTCGGCGACAACGACAATGGAAAATCTTTTTCCGGCATCGTACCGGTTTTTGAGGTTCCGGCAGACGGTGTCCATCGTAAACGGCACTTCGGGGATCAGGATCTCATCTGCCCCTCCTGCAATCCCGGCAAACGCAGCGATCCATCCGGTATGGCGTCCCATCACTTCAACGACCATAATCCGGTGATGGGATTCGGCGGTCGTCCGCAGCCGGTCGATCCCTTCCGTGACCGTCGAGACCGCAGTATCGAACCCGATGGCATACTCTGTACCAAAAACATCGTTATCGATGGTCTTTGGTATACCGGTCAGAGGGATACCTTCATTGTATAATTCACTGGCCGCCCTGAGAGTCCCGTCGCCACCGATAACGACAAGGCCCATCATCCCATTTTTTTCAAGAGTATCCCGGATTTTATTGAGATGATCCGGCGGGTGCACCGGGTCTGTGCGCGATGTCCCGAGCATTGTTCCCCCGCGTTCGATCATGCCGGAAACCGTATCAGGAAAAAGCGGCAGGGTATCGTTTTCCATGAGGCCCTGCCAGCCGTTCCGTATCCCGAGAACCCGTACCCCCCTGCCGGTCCCTGCCCGGGCCACTGCCCGTATTGCCGCATTCAGCCCCGGACAGTCCCCTCCACCGGTGAGGACCCCGATGGTTATTTTCATAGCCGCCTCCTATACATGACCATCTCATCACGCTCCTGATTTTCGCATCCGGATATCGGGCCTGATACATAATGATGTTTGCACCGTGGCATGTCCGGATATTTTCATGTCCAAAAATGGGGGTGTACGGTTGTCTCCCGGTAGTTCTCTTCTCCGGAAAACCGCAAAAATATTTTCACTCAACACAAGCCCTTTCCTGTCCCGGCAGTAACCCGTCTGGATGCATACCGCATACGCGCTCCCGCCGGCATCCCGGACAAAATTCCGGGATATCCCGGTCGATCTCCTCCGGGGGATCGCTATTGCCCTGATGGTCGGTGCAAACACGGTCCCGTATCTCCTCCTCCCCCCGGTGCCGTTCCCGGTCCGGGTTCTTGCCTCCCTTGCCGCCCCGCTCTTTATCCTGCTCTCTGGCATGATGGTTGCGCTGTCGCGGACAAGAAAGCAGTATGATCTCCGGTATTTCCTGATCAGGGGCGGGTTTGTTCTCCTCATTGCCGCAGGGCTCGAAGCAGTTGTCTGGGGGATCTTCCCCTTCATCGATATGGATGTCCTGTTCCTGATCGGGATCTCGCTCCCGCTTGCGTACCTCTTCCTCGCGCTTGACCGGCGGGTCCGGTGGGGGATCATCCTCGTACTCTTCTGCGCTGCCCCGGTGCTTCAGCTTGCGTTCGGGTACCCGGCCCTTCCGGTCCAGATCCCTGTTGCCGGTGCTGCTGGCGGGATTGCCGGATTGTCCTTCACTGTGACGGCCGGGCACTGGCTCGTCGGTGGATGGTTTCCGGTCTTTCCCTGGCTGGGGTTCGCGTTTCTTGGTGCAGAGCTTGGTTCAATTCGCTGGGCCGGTGCCGGGATCAGATCGTTTGCGACAGGAAGGTTTGCCGCTGTGGGACTGGGAATGCTGGCGACCGGGATCGTGCTCTGGTCGCTTTTTCCCGGTCCGCAGCTGGTACGATACGGGTATGTCGAGCTTTTCTACCCGGCGGTCCCGGGGTTCTGTCTTGTGGCCTGCGGCGCGATCCTCTGCATGTTTGTGATCGCCGATATGCTCCCGCCGGCTTCTCTCCCTGATCCGCTCCGGGCAATGGGTGAATGCTCGCTTGCGATCTATATCCTCCATTCGGTCATCATCGCGTGGTGCATTCAGCCCCTCAATCTTCTCCTCCCTCTCCCTCAGTTCCTCCTGTGCGTCATTGCGTTCATCGGAGGGATGTGTGTGTTTGCCTACCTGCTCCGGCGTCTCCGCCTGGCTGTGGCGGGACAGTCACTGGTTGTCCGGTTCCTGATGGGCGGGTGACCGGCATCCGGTGGCCAATCACATTTTTTTGAGGCTGTCTTCTTTTGCTTCTATGGTTTTTAGTTTTTCATTGATCATGTCGAGTTTCTTTCGCATGATACTGTTAGAGTACCGGTTCGAGCCAAAGATAAAAAATACAAATCCAAACGCAAATGACGGGAGACCGATCTGAAAATTAGGGGGATTTGTACTTAAGAAGAGAAAACCCGCAAGGGTACACCCGATTCCAAGAACCCACCAGATGACCATAAGGGGGTCGCTTCTTACGATCTCCCAATCCTCATGTAATCCTTTATTGACCCCGTCTCTCACTGCCATAGTTGGATAATGGGATGACCTGATATTAAATAATTCATACCGTTGGTAAAATTTTGTTCCGTGGCCCTTGTTTTTACCGTATTCCGCTTCATCCGCATTAAGCAGGTGGCTCCAGGATGCATGTCCCCTTCCCCCCTTGATCATCCTATAGCGATCGAAAGGAAGAGGAGGAAGTACAGCGAGATCGAGAGCGCCGGAATGATCCGGAGCGACCAGCGGTTGACCTGTTCCACCCGGTTTGTATTTTTATCCTCGGTAAATTTCAGGATAAGGATGCCGGAGACAAGCACCATGACAAGCGTCGTATAGGTTATGATCATAAAGAAATCAAGGAATGTCGCATAGGCAACAAGCGGGATTGCATCGGCGATACGCCAGTGGATGAGCACCGCGGCAAGGAACATCGATCCGTTCAGTCCAAGCCGGGACGAGACTTTCATCAGGAGCGATGTGAGAGATACGATAATGATAAGGGATATTGGCAGGAAGAACTTCAGGATGGTTGACGCTGCATCCCTCGCGAGCCCGCAACTGAACACTGCCCGGGAATAGGGAACCTCACCAGCTACGTAGGTCTTGTTTGTGATAATGGCGTTTGTCCCGGTCAATTCCCACCCCGGGAGGTTTGCGTCCGTGTCAAGGCCGGAATTGTTCCCGTCAATGACAAAGATCATGTCCTTCTCGGTAAAGACCTTGGGTTCGATAATGATGGGAAGCGTGTGCTTGTCGAAGGGATAGAGGCGGAGATCGGGATCTGCCGTCATTGTTGCAAAGATCCGGTAATTTTTTTCATGGGATGTATCGGTGATGGTATCGATGGATGTTATATGCCCGTTCATGATCTCGAAGTCGTCGATCGAGACATTGGAATCCGACACGAGATTTAAGTAAAAATTAGTTGTATAGGTCCCCTCTTCGACGCTGAACGCTTTGAGATCCACAACATAGACACCGATGTGCACGACTGCCGGGGTAATCTCAGGTGACGGGGCGGACGTGTTCATCCCATTATCGGCGGATGCCGGGATTGCGAGGAGGGCGAGAATGAGGCAGGAGAGGATGATCCCCCGGAGTACTCCGGGTGACCGGAGGTCATATGACCGCTTTGCAGCCCGTTCCGGTGTACATTTCATGTTCTGTGGGCAGGTCATGATCGTTCCACGTTAACCACACGTGCGGTCTTTGAATATTAATGGGTTATGAAGCCGATCCCGGTTTTCTTTCTTTGAACGTTTCATTTCATGGCAGCCGGGCTGGTGACGGCAAACACGTACGTAACCAGAGAAGATTGTGCCACGGTTCCCCCGGTTTCTGAGGTGCCCGTTTTATTTCCATCATGGCTGGGAGGGGTCGGGCTGCCGGGGCAATAACCGCAAAAATAATTTCACCCAACGCCAGGATTATGCCTCGCGAGGAGGAGAGAGGATTACCGGCATTCCCATGAAGCAAATCAAAGGGTATGAGATTGTCATTGGGGCAGTGCTGATAATCGCCCTTATGGTAGGGGGATACGGTGTGATCTGGTATTCCCCGGAAAGTGTTCTCCCCCGCGAGAAAATCTGCATCGCCCCGAACATCTACGAAAATGGGCTGGCCGGGTACTGGGATGCAGTCCTCGACACAACCGGCATCGATGCCAATACAGCCCGTCTTACCCGATTAAAAACCGGGATCCATCCTGATGGCGCTATCGAAACAATTGACCTCGAATTCCTGGCAGACCGGGATGGGACGAGCCGGTTCTACACGCTCTGGTATCGCAGGGATACCGGTTCATGCGGCTGGTCGGACGGGCTTTCGTATCCGGAACAAGCCGTGGAGATGTCCATACCCCTGCCGGTAAACCCCGGGCCGGTGCTTTCGGGAATCGGGCAGATCCGGTTTTCCGACCTGAATTTTTCAGGCCGGTACTTGGTCATTGAGACGGTAAATACCCCGGCGCTTACGTCCGCTGCTGATGCCCTGTCACCCGATGCAGTCTTCGTTTTCCGGAACGGGACCCTCGTTTCCTCTCACCAGCCGGGGCCGGATACCCTCACGCCTCGCTCCGTTTCCCTGCTCGTCTCAGAGAGGGTCTGCATCCCCCAGAAGTCCGGGGAGCTGCAGTGCAATACCACTCCTGCTGCGCAAATATTTCTCTAAAATTATCTGCTGCATCCAGCGCTCTATCACCGGGCAATTTTTTTGATGCGTGCGCTAGGATACCTGATGTTCCCTGCGTCCGGTCGGGAAGTGCTGCCCGTTTCTGTTGCGGAGTGCGGGAAAACGAGGAGCTGTTTTTCTTTTCCCCATCGTTGTTTTCGTTTCAGAATATACCCTGCACCAAGTTCGATGGCCGCGATTACGATAATGACCATCGCAAGAGACTCAGAACTGATGGAAAACCTGATCGTCCGCGGGACGGCCCCTGATGTATCGACCCTCATGGTAGTATGATAACAGAGTAATGAGATACCAGTTAGATACGGGTGTTTACTTAATCCCTATGGCACAACATTCTCACCGTGTTTCCGGGGCACGGCCCTTCCTGAAATGGGCCGGAGGAAAATCGCAGTTACTCGGCGAGTTTGGCCGGTGTCTGCCGGTTGAGGATTTAAAAAACAAGACGATCACGCACTATGTCGAGCCTTTTGTCGGAGGCGGCGCCGTATTCTTTTATCTTAAAAAGAGATTTTCTTTTGACCGGTGCACGATTGCCGATGTCAATGAAGAACTGATCCTGACCTACCAGGTCATCCGGAGATCCACCAAGAACCTGATCGGCGAACTTGAAAAACTGGAATCTGCGTACCGCTCCAGGAACGAACGGCAGCGTGAATCGTATTATTACGAGATCCGGGATACGTTCAACCGGGATCTGCTGTCAGTTGATCTCCGTCACTATAACGCCCGGTGGATCGGGCGGGCTGCACAGATCATTTTCCTCAACCATACCTGTTACAACGGCCTGTTCCGGGTCAACCGGAAAGGGGGTTTTAATGTCCCGTTCGGGAAGTACAAAAACCCGGAGATCCTCAATATGGACAACCTCGTTGCAGGGGCAGCATGCTTAAAGAATACCCGGATCCTCCGGGGAGATTTTATCCGGTGCAGGAAGTATGTGGACGACCAGACCTTTGTGTACTTCGATCCCCCTTACCGCCCGCTGAATGCGACCTCCTCATTTACGTCCTATTCCCGGAACGGATTTTACGAAAAGGACCAGGAGCGGCTTGCAAAATTTTTCCGTGAACTGGACCGGAAAGGAGCGCGGATCATGCTGAGCAATTCTGATCCGGTAAACGAGAAGCCCGGGGACTCATTCTTTGACGATCTATATGCCGGGTACACCATCGAACGTGTCCCGGCAAAACGGATGATCAACTGCAACGGTGCCCGGCGCGGAGCGGTAAGCGAGCTGGTCATTACGAATTACGGGACGACAAAACCGTAACTCCTGTCGTCTGAGTCCGATCTCATCATCACGGGGAATCCGGGTGTGACCCGTCACATTTTTCAAAGCCCGGATCGGACCGGGGCATGGGGGTACGGGATCTTTTTTTAGTTTGCTCTTGCACGCTGCAGAACGAGCTTCTTACGGTCGAGCGCCCGGGGATCTCCGGGCTGTATGGCAAGCGCACGGTCAAACGCCTCGCGGGCCTGGTCATACTGCTTCAGGTCGAGGCTGATGAGTCCGAGGTTGTACCAGCCGTTGAAGTATGCCGGGTCGATTGCGATGGCATTCCGGAACGCAGCAATAGCCGTATCTGCCTGCCCCAGTCTCCTGTGGAGGAGTCCCTTGTTATTCCAGACCGCCGTGTTGAGGGGATCGATCGCGATCGCGTGGCCATACGCTTCAAGCGCGAGCGCATATTTACCAAGCCGGGTATATGCCTGTGCGAGATAATTCCAGCTTCTGGTACTCTCCGGGTTGAGGGCGAGCACCCGGCGGAATGCGTCAACTGCCTCAGTATTCTTCTGGCTGCGGTACAGGTCTGTTGCGGTCCGGTACCAGATCAGGCACGGCTCCTCCGGAGAGCGTACTTTCCTGTCGAGCCGGCGTGCGTAGATCCGGCTCTTCTTTGAGATAAAGATCGCCCCGCCGTAACCGCGTTGCATGAGAGAGAGATTGCCGGCAAGCTGGGTCGCCCGGATAAATGCTTTCTTTCCCCTGTTCGTTATCCCGAGGTTAATGAGGACAAGGCTCTCGCAGAACCATGCGAGCACATGCCGGGGGTTCAGTGAGAGCACGAGATCAAATGCCTGAAGTGCGAGCCCGTATGACCCGTCCCGGCTGTACAGGACTGCCTTGTTGAACCATGCGGCAGCAAGCCCCGGGTCTATCTCTACGGCCCGCTCAAACGAGGCGAGTGCATCCTGGTTACGGTTCATTTTCTGGAGAACCACGCCACGATTGTACCATGCAGCGGTAAGGTTAGGATCCCGCTCGATCGCCGCATCGTAGGCTGCGAGTTCTTCCTCAAAGAGATACATCCGGGTATACGTGAGGGCCTTTGCCATCCAGACCGGGGCCGAACCAGTGTCCAGCGCTGCTGCACGATCGAATGATGCAATCGCTGCTTCGTACAGCCCGAGGTCGTTTTCTGCGAGTCCCCTGTTGAACCATGCCGCGGTCATCCCGGGATCCCTGTTGATCGCATTGGTGTAGGACGTGATCGCCTCCAGGTGCCGTCCCAGCGCATCGAGTGCCGTACCTCGGTTGTACCAGTGGAGAGCGGACGGACGGTCCTGTCCGCTTTCCTCATAGTACGCCCGTACGGCCTCCTCAAATTGCTCAGATCGCAGCAGGTCAAACGCCCGGGTTTTGTACTCCTTAACGGTGTCCGGGTTGACCGGGGACATCCTTGACACGCCCTTTATGCGGTTTTCCAGCTGGCAGGCAAAACGGAATACCGGGCCTTCTGAATACCATGCGGCAGCACAGTCAGGGTTGAGTGCAAGCGCCTGGTCAAATGCCTGCATTGCCACATCGTGCCTACCCGATTTACCAAGGACCATGCCTCTGCCGATCCAGGCATCCGGCAGGGCGGGATCGAGATCGAGGGCCTGCTTATAGAGACGGAGTGCCTCCGGGAAATGGCCAAGTTCGCACAATGCCGCTGCCTTGCCGGAGATCGCAGGAGCAAAATTTTTATCGGCTGCAAGGGCGCGGTCGAAGAAGGCAATTGCCGGATTGTATTCCTTCTGTTCAACCGATGCGGTACCGAGCATGGTGAGCGCGACAAGGTGTGAAGGCTCGATTGTAAGGATCTTCCGGCAGTACTCTGCTGCCTGTGGGTAATCTGCAAGTTCGAACGCGACCATGCCGATACCAAGCAAAGCTGCCACTGACTCCGGTTTGTGCAGGAGAGCTGTCTCGTAGGCCTCGCGTGCACCGCTGTACTGCTCCAGCGTACGCAGGGAGTCACCCTTCCCAATCCAGACGAGATAGTTCTTTCCATCGATGGCGAGTGCCCGGTTGTACGACTGGATGGCTTCTTCTTCCTGCCCGAGAAAATGGAGTGCGAGACCGCGGCTGTACCAGACAAACGGGTTCTGGTCTCCAAGGGCGAGCGCCCGGTCAAATGACTGGATTGCTTCCAGGTACTCTCCAAGCCGGGCAAGGGCCATCCCCTTCCCCACCCATGCACCCGTATTTCCCGGATCGAGCAACAGCGACTGCTCAAATGCATGGAGTGCTTCCTGATGCCGGTCCTGCTGCTGAAAGGTCATGCCCGAGAGGTACCAGTTCACCGCGTCGGCCATATGGACGCTTCTTGCTGCTGGTGTGATGAACTTTTCTCCTGCCGGGCACTGCGGGTCCCTGGAACGTGGTAAAAATGTACCGGCAGTTATTGTTCCGGTGCCGGCAGCATCGTAAAAGAAAACTCCCCGGAATACAGGATATTGGAAGATGAGTCCTGCGAGATCTGCGGTTGGATCTCCGGCCCCGACAGTGCGCAGACCGCCGCAACCGGATATATCCGGGTAAAACCGGGGGCGGGCCGGTATCCTGTGCCGGTTTGTCCCCGTTCAGGAAATATTTGCCCTGCCCCGTTTTCCCGGGTACGGGGAACACTCAGTCCCCCCTGCCTGCGACAGTGTTTTTCTTTTCGTTTTCAGATGTTCTGTACCGGTACAAAACTGTTCCCGGTATTCATCACTACGCTACGGGGCAGCTCGATCGCGAGCGCCTCCTTTAAGACCTCCTCAACAGTTCCGACCGGCACGAAGAGCAGTTCGTTACGGACATCTTCGGGCACGTCTTCGAGATCCCGTTCGTTCTCCCTTGGCAGGATCACTTTTTTGATCCCCGCCCGGTGTGCGGCAAGGACCTTCTCTTTGATCCCGCCGACCGGGAGCACGGCACCGCTTAAGGTGATCTCGCCGGTCATCGCAAGTTCCGGATCAACGGTCTTCCCGGTGATGAGAGATGCAAGCGCCGAAAAAATCGTCACGCCGGCTGATGGGCCATCCTTGGGGGTTGCACCAGATGGAACATGGATATGGATGTCGCTTGTGATGAAGTTAAACCCGTTCTGTGTGCCCGCGAGCCGGGATCGGATGAGGCTTGACGAGATCGTCGCCGATTCCTTCATCACGTCGCCGAGCTGGCCGGTCAGGGTGAGTTTTCCGGTCCCGGGCATGAACGTCCCCTCGATAAAGAGGATCTCGCCACCGACAGGCGTCCATGCAAGGCCGGTGACGACCCCGGGGACGGGTTCTTTCCGTGCCACTTCCTGTCGGATCACTTCCTTCCCGAGGATCGCCGAAAGATTTTCCGGTGTCACTACAAACGGCAGCTCGGCGGTGCCGGAGACAATCTTCTCGGAAACGTGCCGGGCGATCTTTGCCATCTGCTTCTTGAGCCAGCGCACCCCTGCTTCGCGGGTGTATTTTTCGATGATCAACTTCAGGGCATCGTCTTCGATCCGAAGTTTGTCCGCATCGAGGCCGTGCTCTGTTAAGATCTCAGGCATCAGGTGGTCTTTTGCGATGGCAAATTTCTCGTTCTTCGTGTAGCCCGAGATCTCGATGAGTTCCATCCGGTCGAGGAGCGGTGGCGGGATCGTTGCAAGGGAGTTCGCGGTCGCGATGAAGAGGACATCGGAGAGATCGTACGGTACTTCGAGGTAGTGGTCCGAGAACGTGCTGTTCTGCTCCGGGTCGAGGACTTCGAGGAGCGCGCTTGCCGGGTCACCCGCGTACGATGTGGCAAGTTTGTCGATCTCATCGAGGATGAAGACCGGGTTCTTCGTGCCTGCCTTCTGGATACCCTGGATAATCCGTCCGGGGAGGGCCCCGACGTACGTCCTCCGGTGCCCCCGAATCTCGGCCTCGTCCCGGACGCCGCCAAGGCTGACCCGGACGTACTTTCGCCCGAGGGCCTCCGCGATGCTTTTCCCAAGGCTCGTCTTCCCGGTGCCGGGCGGGCCGGCAAAGAGGAGGATCGAGCCCTGTTTTTCCTGCCTGAGTTTCATGACCGCAAGGTGCTGGACGATCCGTTCCTTGACTTTCTCCAGTCCGTTGTGGTGACTTTCGAGCACCCGGCGGGCCTGTTCGATATCGATGTTCTTTTTCTCTTCTGTTACCCAGGGGAGGTCGAGCAGGAGGTCAAGGTAATTGCGGATCACGGAACTCTCGTGGTTCTGGCTGCCACCGGTCTCGAGTTTTTTTACCTCGACAAGGGCTTTTTTGCGCACATCTTCTGGCATCTGTGATTTTTCGATGCGCTCCCGGTAGCCGTCATCGCCGGGCGTGCCTTCGCTCGCGTTGAGTTCTTCCTGGATCACCCTGAGCTGTTCCCGTAACATCGCTTCACGGTTCGATTTGCTCACCCGGTCCGAGACTTTTTCAGCCATCTCGATCCGGATATTGATGTTTTCCCGGGTTTTTACGAGCGTCTCGAGGAAGGTGATGTACCGCTGCCGGACTGAATCGATCTCAAGGAGCGCCTGCTTCTCGGCAAGATTGACCGGCAGGAAGGGCATGACAAATCCCATGATCCGGTCGACAGAGTCCATATGATCGATCGGCCGGGTGAACTGTTCTGACCCTGAGAAGCGGCTGCTGATCTCATGGATGGTGCTTTTGACGTCAGCGAGGATCCGGGCCTTCAGGTCATCGTCAAGATCATGGATGTCGGGGACAGGTTCATATTCTGCAAAGAAGTGCCCGTCCTCTTCTGACAGGGTGACTACTTTAATCCGTTTTACAACTTCCGCACAGATCAGGTAACCGCCATCGGCCGTCTGCACATGCGTGATCCGGAACAGGTTTCCGGTTTTGTACAGCGACTCCCGTGTCAATTCCGGGAACCGGGTCCCGCTTTTTACCGTGAGGCCGATCGCATGTTCTCCGCTTGCGTCGCTCATTGCAGCGAGCAGGTGCTCTCCGGTGGCCCGGTCGACCGGGAATTTTGTCCGGCTGTCCGGGTAAGCGACAACCTCAAAGAGAGGTATGACAATTTTTTTTGTGGATTCTTTGGATTCTTCCGTCTGCATGGTCACTCCATGTATTTAGTTCGATTTTACCTAACTAAAGTGCAGGACAAAAAAAATTACCTGACTTTCTGCAGAATCCCGATAAGGAGATCCAGTTCATGTTCATCCAGTGAATCAGCCATTTGTTCAATCACCTGTCGCAGGGCGTCATGTTCAGCCTTGGCAATCTTTTTTCCTTTCCCGGTCAGGCAGATATACTGGCATCTCCCGTCATCGGGACAGGGTTCCCGGTACACGCACTCCATCCGGACAAATCTGTTGATCATTTCGGTGATTGTGGGTTTTGAGTTTTTTGTGATCTCGGCAAGCCTTGAAAAGGTGATCTCACCCTGTTCATCGATAATTTTTAAGTAGGCTATCTGCCTGACCGTCATATCCGAGAGGCTGCATTCGGAGAAGATCTTACAGGAACATTCATTTTTGATCCTGAAGAGTTTTTCAAACTCCACAAGCAACTCTTCCTCCCTGTCCATCATACACCGATCCTTCGTTAGTTAGGATTTACCTAATTATAAAGGTGGTGGTTGGGGTAGTCCGGCATGCTGGTGTCCTGGGGGATAACAAGGAGAATTTTTTCGCCCGCCCCAGGCCGGGAACCCGGGAGACGGGGACAACGCGACGGAGTCCGGGGCACCGCCAGATTAATGACACGGCCCGGTTCCGGCAAAAAATCCCGGGAGACCCCCGGATAACCGTGCTTTATATCATTTGTTTGATAATATGCTCATATGGACGCCAGTGCCATCCTGAAAACGTACGAAAAAATTATTTATTATATCCTTATCATCCTCTTCTCGATCATTGTCGCATTCTCTGTCGGTGAACTCGTTTACATCGTCTACCTGAATCTTTTTGTGAACACCCCGCTTCTGCTTGAAAACCAGGAACTGCTGGGTATCTTCGGGTATTTCCTTCTCGTCCTGATCGGTGTCGAGCTCCTGTCAACGGTAGCGGCCTATATCAATGAAAAAGTGGTCCATGTTGAGGTTGTCATGCTGATTGCCATCATATCCGTTGTCCGGGGTGTAATCCTGGTTGATCCCGGGAAATTAGATGGTCTGGAACTCATCGGGGTAGCCGCGATCATTATTACGCTCTGCTTAGGGTATTATTTCTTAAAAAAAGGAGGTCTCGGGCAACAGTCGGGCCGGTATAATTCCCGTACCTGCCACCGGGGACGATCCAGTACCCTGTCCGGGTCTCTGCCGGACCGGCAGGGAATCCGGAAAAAATGAAATGACCCCGGGCCCTCCTGCCGTTTTTTTTATGCAGTCCGTCCACGTTTGTATTTCTGCCAATAACTATCCCATCTCTCATGCCTGATGAGGGACGGGAAAATAACTGCCCGGTTCGATATTCCGGCACACAGCCCCGCATCCTGGAAGAGAACATATCGGCAATTATTATCCCGATGACGGCAAAACCCGTAAATGGAAGATCCCATGGATACCAAAATGCCCGACGACGAACCCTGCGAGCAGTGCGGGCTCTGCTGCCGGATCTTCGGCCCCGGGATAGCGCCGACCACGGCAAACGTCTACGTCTGGATGGAGCAGGGAAGGACCGATATCCTGCGCTGGTTTGTTGCATTTCTGGAAAACGGCAGCACACCGGTCAATTGTGCCGATCTCAAAACTGAAGATCTCGGGAATGTTGTGGTATTCGAGATGCGCAACCCCGATAACGGTGATTATGTTACGGTCTGCCCGTTCCTCGTCCGGGTTTCAAAAGAGCGGTACCTCTGCGGGATCCACTTATTAAAACCCGAGATGTGCTGGAACTACCAGCCGTGGGTCTGGGGCGAGACCTATTTTAACAAATGCAAAGGTCTCACAAAATGCAAAAACCCCAAGGGTCTTTTTAATCCGGGCAACCGCACATAATTTCCCCTCTCTGCTCTGGTAACTGATGAAGAGCCACGAACCGGGCTTGTCCCCTGGGAATATGTTTTGTCGGGAGTCCGATCGTGACATCATCTGGGTCTTTTCACGCTATTGTCTCATCATAGTTCTATAGTATTTTTAAAAAATATAGAATAATTTGAAAAAGTATATCTGTCTGGCGTTTCACTATATTCTAATGAAAAGAAACGTACGGTCCTTGGGGATGAGTTCTTTTGAGAATTCTCAGGTGCGAACTTTGTAAAAAACCCTGTATGTTAACAACACTTGACGATGAAGAGATCAAATTCTGTCCCGTCGATCAGAAATCAGCACCGTGGAAACAGGTCAACAGGACTGAAATGCACAAAACCTGACCCCATCAAAATGCTTCACGGGGGTTCTTAATTGGGGATTATTGACAAAATCTTGAAAAATACGGAGACGGATCCAGAGTCCCTGTACCGCGAGGGAGAGGAACTCGTGCGTCAGGGGTACTATGCTGATGCGAATGTGGTTCTTGAAAAAGTGATTGCACTCAGTCCCCGCCATTCGCGTGCATCATACCTGAATGGTTTTGCCCTTTATCAGCTGGGATCCTTTGACCCGGCGCTCCAGTATTTTGATCATGCGCTCGGGATTGATCCAAACCTTCCCGATGCCCTTGTCTACAAGGGCCTGATCTGTTCAAATTTCGGGAAGCATGCGCTTGCACTTTCCCTCTACGATCGCGCACTTGTGATCCATCCCACCTTCATCCAGGCCTGGTATGCACGGGGACTCACCCTTGCTATCCAGGGACATTATGATGAATCAATCGTCTCCTATGAGAAGGTTCTCAGCCTGGATCCAAAACATACTGATGCCTTGACCGGGATCAGTGTTGCACGCAAAAAACAAAAGCGCGCCCGCCACGGGCAACCGCTTCCCTCCGGTTCCAGGACACCGGTGCCCCCTGCAGTGCCAACGGCAAACGTCAAAAAACCCGGGCTGCAACAACCGCCATCTCCCGTCCCGACATCAGTACCTCAGCAACAGCCGGTGTCCTCATCGGGTCCTGTTCGTGATGTGCCGGTAAAAACCCCCGCATCCCTTGTCCCACCACCAGCACCTCGACAACAACCAGTGTCCGTACCTGCTCCTGTTCGTGAAGCGCCGGCACAGGCACCTGCAACCCCGGTAAGTA
Organism: Methanoregula sp.; assembly: GCF_049690535.1. Taxonomy (GTDB): domain Archaea; phylum Halobacteriota; class Methanomicrobia; order Methanomicrobiales; family Methanospirillaceae; genus Methanoregula. Next base: position 30,288 of record NZ_JBAVMX010000012.1, read on the forward strand.
CGGTGACGATCCAGAAAACGACCCCGGCGACGCCAAAGGCTGCAGCCCGGACTCCTGCCAGCGCAGCCACTGCAGCACCTGTTGCCCCGGCCGGTTCGCTGCAGGAAATCTCAGTCAATGATCAGCCGGAACCTGCATCAGCCCTGGAACCCGTCTCGCCCCAGTGCAGTTCGTATGACGAGCTGATTATTGAACTTGAGGCTCATCCTGATGCGGTCGGGGACAAGGATCGCTGGCATGCGCTTGGGCTTCTGTATATGAAAACCGGAAGGTACCGTGAAGCGGCAGACAGCTTTGAACGGTACCTTAATTGTGAACCTGAGAACGCTGAGGTATGGCGGGCTCTTGGCGATGCACGGAAAAAGTCCGGGTGCTATGATGAGGCACTGTCGGCGTACGACCTGTCTCTTGAACTCGATCCGGAAAACCCGGCAGTATGGATGAACCGTGCAAAAAATCTCGTCATGCTGGGAAAACACAAAGACGCTATAGACTCGTGCGACCGGGCCATTGCGCTTGAAGAATCTTCGGTCGAGGCTCTGCTCTACAAGGGATTTATTCTCAGGAAAATCCGGCGGGACACAGATGCGATCATGGTATACAACCAGGTACTTGTACTGAATCCGGCAGATGATCACGGAGTACGGCAGCAGCTCAAACGCATCAAGGGCGGGGCGTGAGGCGCGGGTAAACAAAAGCGTTTCTCCCGGATTGTGTGTTTACAATACGACCGGTTCCCGGGATCCGGATTCCCCGGGATGCCGGTAACCGGCGAAGGGTAACGGCTTTGGGCCGTACCTGGTCTTCCGGAACCCGGGCGACGTACAGCCGGGCCACCGCAGATAACCGCAATTCTTTTTTCACTTACCGCCAGCCATATTATCGAAAACGCCGGATTCTGGTACATGGAAGCAGTCTGTGGAAACGACCCCTGTATACTCCCGTTCATTGCACTCGCGATCATTATCCTTGCGGTTATCGGTTATTTTGCATGGAAACATAAAGCCGGGAATAAAGCCTAATCCCGCAGTTGAGGAGAAAAACCACAATACCTGCCGGTTTATCCGGAGATTTTCGTGCCCCTCTGCCCGGCCGGCACACTTCTCGAGTATATCCGAACGATCCTGAGACAAAACCCGGCAGGATACCCAGACTTTTCCTTGTCGTCTCCTTTAAAAAATCCGGGCATTCCTGATGACCTCTTGAAGGGCTCTCCTTTGACAGATCTGGCGTCTTCTTATATTTTCCCGGATATGTTTACGTACTGTTCATTACCTGGATCGAAAAGGATCATCCGGGACCGTGGGTTATGGAATCACAAGTACCAGATGAAGTGGCACCCCAAAAGGAAAAAATTCCGGTGAGGATCCGGCTGGACCGTTTTTTTGCACTGGCCCCCTTGAAGATCTGCCTCATCTATTTTGTCTTCGGTATCCTCTGGATCATTTTTTCAGACCAGCTGTTTCTCTCGTTTGCCATGCCGCAGGAGGACCTTATCCTCATCTCCTCGATCAAGGGCATCCTGTTTATTGTCGTCACCACGGTTCTTTTGTTCCTGCTCATCCGGCACTTCACTCACAGACTGCAGGAGAAAAATGAGGAACTGTGGGCGGCCTATGAACAGCTGGCTGCCCGGAAAGAAGAACTGCGGGCACAGTACGAGGCTCTTGCCCTCAGCCATGCTGAATGGGAAGCAACCTACAATGCAATACCGGACTGGATCTCCCTGATCTCTCCGGATGGCCGGATCCTCCGGACAAACGGGGCCGTCGAATCAATGTTTGGAATTTCTCCCGACCAGGTGATCGGCAGGAACTGTTTTGATATCGTTCACGGGACAGCGTGCCCGATTGAGGGATGTCCGCGGATGCGCATGCACGCGAGCAGGAAACGGGAGAGCGTCGAGGTCCCGCTGAGAAATAAAAAGGGCTGGCTTCTTATCACGGTGGATCCTGTCGTTGATGGTGCCGGCAAAATCGTGAGTGCTGTCCATATCGTCAGGGATATCTCCGAACGCACCCAAGAACAAAAGGCCCTGGAGCAGGCAAAGAAGAAACTGAATCTCCTGAACTATGTGACGTTCAACGATATCCAGAATCTGGTATTTTCCCTCTGGGGATACCAGCAGCTGGCAAAAGGGAAGACAACAGAGATCTCCGTTATTTCAGTTATCAAAAAAGAGGAGGAGATTCTGCAGAAGATCTCTAATTCCCTGAAATTTGCGCAGGCATACCAGGATCTTGGGCTCAAACCACCGGCATGGCAGGACCTCCGCCAGATCTTCCTCCTTGCAATTTCCCACCTGGATACCCGTAAAATAAAGCACAGTATAGAGCTGGACGATCTTACCATATTTGCCGATCCCCTGCTGGAGCAGGTCCTGCAGATCCTCGCTGATAATACCCTCACACATGGAGAAACGACAACACAGATCACATTAAGGTACCTCGAAGGGCAGGAATCCATAACCGTGTTCTTCGAAGACGATGGTGTGGGGATTTCCCAGGATCTTAAGGTCCGGATCTTTTCGCCGGACTTCCAGAAGACAAAATCGGTCGGGCTTTTCCTTGCACGGGAAATTCTTGAGATCACCGGCATATCCATCCAGGAGACAGGAACGACTGGTAAGGGTGCCCGCTTCGAGATCATCGTACCAAAAGAGGCATACCGGTTTTCGGGCCGGGAAAAAGAACCCGCCCCGTGAGTAAAACCCGATGCCCGCCATAAGTGACGACCGGTACAAAGGAACCAATCCTGACGGGGATATCGATGAGATCGCCCTTGACCGGAAAGTCTGGTGGCACATCATCCCGTTTGTTGTCATCCTGCTTGTGATCTGTATCCTTGACCGGGTCAATATCGGTTACGCAGCGCTCACCATGAACGCGGATCTCGGCATCGATCCCGCGTTTTTTGGCTTTCTCTCGGGCATATTCTTTATCAGTTATGTGATCTTCGAAGTGCCAAGCAACCAGTTCCTTGTCAGGACCGGGGCCCGCATCTGGCTTTTTCGGATCATGGTAAGCTGGGGGATCATCACAATCCTCATCGCGTTTGTCCAGACCCCGGCCGAACTTGCGATCCTCCGTTTCCTTTTAGGTGCAGCGGAAGCAGGTTTCACGCCCGGAATCCTGCTGTACCTCACGTTCTGGTTCCGGAAAAACCGGATCTCGCAGGCACTCTCCGTCTTCTTTGTTGCAATCCCCTTGGCGATGGTGATCGCATCGCCGGTCTCCACATTCATTCTCTCCCATGCAGCCTGGTCCGGCCTTGCAGCGTGGCGCTGGCTTTTCGTGCTCGAAGGGGTCCCGGCGATCATCTTCGGGGCCCTGATCCTTGTGTACCTGCAGGACTCCCCGAAAGATGCGGCCTGGCTCCGGGGGCCCGAGCGTGCGTGGCTTGCTTCCCGGCTTGACGAGGCACGGGTGCAGGACGAAACCCCGCGTGCCATCCCGCTCCGGCAGATCATTACCACGCCCGGAATTCTGCTGCTCTGCACAACCAGTTTTCTTGTCGGGCTTTTCCTGACAAGCCTCCTCTTCTGGATCCCCCAGATCGCAAACTCGTCCGGCCTCTCCGGTTCACTTATGGAGACCGGCATCCTCGTGATGCTCCCGTATGCCTTTTCCGTTGTTGTGATGTATCTCTGGGCGCGCCACTCCGACCGGATCTCTGAACGCCGGTGGCACGTGGCAGTTCCCCTGGCCGTGGCAGCGATCTTTCTTGTCCTGCTCTCCGTTCCCCACACTGTCGTTACCGGGTTTATTCTCCTGTCTGGCGCGATTGCGGCATCGTATGCTGCCTATGCCCCGTTCTTTGTCCTTGTTATGGAAACATTATCGCCCGGCCTCCGTGCTTCCGGCGTGGCTCTCGTCAATGCCATCGCATCGATCGGCTCCTTTGCCGGGCCGGTGCTCATTGGCCTTGCCGGGGGGAACATCAGCAGCCCGGGGACGGTCGTGTTGTTCCTCTTCCTTGGGATTGCCATCATCTCGTGTGCAGTCCTGCTGGTCAGAAAAGAGCTGGCTGCACGGGTGAGCGGGGGATAGGGGAGTACCTTCCTCGTGACGGGACGGGGCACATTTTTGTCCGGGTTCCGTATCGGGGTCTGACCGGGTCTCCTGATGGGGTGTGGCGGGTCCGGGCACGGGTTCACAGAAGGTACATCGTTATGCCTGACGCTTCGACCCGTCTGCCGTGAACCATCACCAGACATATATACTTCGGCAGGAACCCTCTAGTATCACTCGGAAAGACGGGTTTTGGAGGAAATAATATGGATTCATTCACCCTCATGGTTGCCGGATTAATTTTAATCGTGGTTATTGTGCTTCTCTCCATGGCGATCAAGATTGCCAACCAGTGGGAGCGGGCAGTGGTCCTGTTCCTTGGGAGGTTTGTCGGGATCAAAGGGCCGGGAATTTTTCTTATTGTCCCGTTCCTGAGCCGTGTTGCGTACTGGATCGATCTCCGGGTGATCACCACAGCGTTCAACGCCGAGCAGACCCTGACAAAGGATACCGTACCGGTCAATGTTGATGCGGTATTGTTCTGGCAGGTTGTCGATGTCGAGAAAGCCGCGCTCGAAGTCAAGGATTACCGGGATTCTATCTCTCTTGCCTCGCAGACCGCGCTTCGGGATGTGATCGGCAAAACCATTCTGTCGGATATGCTCACCGGGAGGGAAGCAATCGATGAGGAACTCCAGCGGTTGATCGGGAACCGGGTTAACGGTTGGGGGATCAAGATCCTTTCCGTTGAAATCCGCGATGTAATTATTCCCGGGTCCCTGCAGGATGCAATGTCGATGCAGGCACAGGCCGAGCGCGAGCGGCAGGCCCGGGTCATCCTCGGGGATTCAGAGCGGCAGATCGCCGAGAAGTTCGAGCAGGCCGCAAAGAGTTACGAGAACAATCCCACGGCCCTGCACCTGCGGGCGATGAACATGCTGTATGAAGGGTTGAAAGGTGGACAGTCAACCATCGTTATTGTCCCGTCAAGCGCTCTTGAAACCATGTCTCTTGGGGACACGACCGGCATGGTTGCACTTGCAAAAACGGTTGCAAAAGACAAGAAAGAATACGTAAGTCACGAGCAGCCACCGCAGTAATCAGGATAGGTGAGGGGACGTCCCGACATACTGTCCTGGCATGTCCATTCCGGCCCTCACATTTTTTCCTGAACTCTCAATCCATCGTATATCCGGTATTTGCGAACTGTTCTACGGTCAACGGGAGAACCGGATATGCCCAGGTCAGGGAAGTATCCAAAAGGATACCGGGTTGAAGGATACGCATACCTCAATGACTCGTTCTTACCTGCTCCCCTGCTCTCGTGTATGAGCATATTTTTTCTGCAGATGTCCCGGGTACCAGATCGTGAAGATAATCCCGGCAATGAGGACAAGATACGTGAGCAGCGGGGTAATTCCCCCGGCAGAGTTCGGGTATGCAAACGCGAGATAGTCCAGGATGAAATTGATCACAAAGACACCGCCCCAGACCCCCGTCATCAGGACGTTTACCCGGATAAACGCCGGTTTCTCCTGAACCGTCCGGTCCACCATGTCCCGTGCATATTGCAGGGTGAATGGGATTTTTGCAAAGATTGATCCGAAGGTGACTGCGGCGAGTGCCGCATAGATCAGCATTCCCATAACGGGAATGAGACAGGTCATGCCAAGGATGCCAACCGCGATAAGCAGGGAGCAGAACAGCACAAGGTTTCCCCACGTCAGGATCATGCCTTTCCTGAGATCAGAAAAACCGATGATGACCGTGATGATCAATGCAGCACCGAGGGCGACAATCACCCTCGCGACAGAACTTCCTGCAAGTAATCCATAGACGATCAGGGGGATGAATCCCTGCAGGATGTTCACGCTCTTCATGGCATTCTCCTCTCTTCAGGCATCTTTGAGCACCGGTTTGAAGGGCTCTATCATGTGGTGTTTCATATCGGCGAACACTTTTTTCCGGAAACCGGGGATCCTTGTTAACGGGATGAAGATTGCATTTACGAGCCGGGTCTTCAGGTCAGATTGCGGGAAATCGAACAACCCGTGCTCCACATAGTACCGGTAATCTGCCTGAAACACAAACCTCATTCCCCCGTAGATGCTGTCCCGGAATATCTTGTGGCCGCCGACCGCGTAGAAGGTGTGCGGCGGGATGTAGCCGGTCTCCGCTGCCTGCACGAGACGAACTGCCAGGGTATCGAGCAGGGCGTCAAGCTCGCCGGAACCCGGAACCTCATCCGTGACAAACTGTGCATGACACCTGCCGTTGTCCGCCCATGCAGTGAGTGCCTCTTTTAAGTTTGGGATCTGCCGGAGGGGCCCTGCGATCACAAAGCCGATCTGTTTTCCTTCGAGGCCGGGGGTATGCCCTTTGAAAAAACTCCGGTCGAAGAACTGTTTCCATGTCGATGAGAGATACCGGTCGTGCACCGGGCCTACCATGATAATGATATCCGCCGGTACCAGTCTGTTCTTGTAAAAGTCAACGTACTTGTCGGTATATACACAGGTATTGTCATAGGCACACTGGCAGCACCCGAGACAGCCGCCTTTAATCTTCACATCGTGGAGATTGATCATCTCCACAGAACCGGAAAACTTCTTTTGGAGCCGGTCGGTCATTGCCGCGAGATTGGGTGAACTGCCATCGTCATCAGTGAGGATGACAACTTTTTTTGTACCGGTGCTAATGGTTTTTTGTTCTTTACCCGGGACATATGTGAGGGACGGCCAGACAAGCGGGGCGTTCTCCTGTTGGACCGGCATCTTTTCCTGTACTGCGGTAAGGAGGAGGGAGGTAAATTTTTCGAGGCGTGTTCGTTCCACTCCGGATAAGAGATCCTTCATGTCCGCGGAATAAAACCCGAGGTACTTCATGCCGAGATCGTCGCTTATGGCATGGATGTAGGCATGAGCAGTCTGGTCGAAAAAATGGATCGATGTCGAGAGCGATGCGGCATAGGTCCCGGCAAATGCATCTTCTGCCTTCCTCTCAAAGATGAGTTCGATAAAGCGCTTGTACTGGGAACAGACGACCAGGACATAGAGCGGAAATGCCCAGAGGACCATATCTGCGGACCGGATGCACTCAATGGTCTTATTCCAGACCGCGGTATCGTTTTCGATCTTTTTTATTTCATGTGCCACGTTGAGAATTTCATACGTATGTTCCGGGAATTTCTTCCGGATGTACGCAACATACTGCATCGTGACACTGATGTCGCCCTTCGGGCTGCCATTCAGTACAACAATTTTCATTACGTATCCCTCCATTCTGCACTTATTCATCCGGCCTACTTGCGCTGTCGAGAATCTGCCGGGCGAATTCCTGGATCGCATCGGCTTTTACAAGCGCTATGCCGCGTTCCGTGTCGCCGAGTACCAGCAGGATATCCCCCTGTCTGATACCGAAGATCTTCCGGGCTTCCTTGGGGATGACGATCTGCCCGCGTTCGCCGACCTTGACGCTGCCAAAGAGATGCCGGGTCTTCTCCTTTCTCGGTACGATCATCTCGTCAACCAGGTGCTCGGTCTCACAATTCTTCTTTTTCATACTTATCATATTTGTATGATTAATCGTATTTATCATTTATTGCATTAAGGGCCTGACCAACAAACCCGGTTGTCCGGGGGCACGCCGGGATCGGGGATATCTAAACTCATAAATACGTCACCGTTATACTACTGCCCATGAGTGAAGAAAAATCACGGGTGCGGGATATCCTGCGTGCCAGGAAAGACGCAATGGTCCCGGAAGACCGGCTCAAAAAAAGCCTCATGATCACCCGCCATCTCATGAATATTATCGGGAAAAACGAGACGGTCATGGCCTTTACCTCCAAGGAAAAAGAGGTCAATACAAAGCCGCTCATCTTGTCCCTGCTCGAGCGGGGAAATCCGGTGATTGTCCCGATTATTCAGAAAGAGGATGTCAGCCTCAGGCTCTCCTACCTGCGGGATTTTTCTGCCCTTGTCCCGAGCACGTTTGGCGTCCCGGAACCCATCGGGAGCGAGATTCCGGCCGACCCAAAGGATGTCGACACGATCATTCTCCCGATGCTTGGCTTTGACCGGGCCGGGGGACGGATCGGGTACGGGGCCGGGTATTACGACCGGTTCCTCGCGAAAAACCCGGACCTCAAAAAGATCGGGGTTGCCTTTGCCTGCCAGGAGTTCGATGGCCTGCCAGTCGATGAGAACGATATCCTCATGGACTACATCATCACCGAGGATGGTATTGTCTATCGGGCGTAACGGGGGACACCATGGAGATCAACGGTACCGAAATACTCGACACCTTTGCCGAAGCGTTCCCGACTTGGATCACCCGGGTCATCATCACGGCAGGAACACAGGAATGGGCGTACCGTGCCGCTGTTGAAGCAACGGGGTTTGCGACCTCAAAGATCGGCTGTCCCTGCGAGGCCGGGATTGAACGTCCCCTTTCTCCTGATGAGACCCCGGATGGCAGGGCCGGGATTTCGATCCTGATCTGTGCTGAAAAGAAGAATATGAAATCGAATGTCGCCACGAGGATCTCGCAGTGCATCCTCCCGACGCCGACCACTTCTGCATTTGACGGTTTTCCTGATGCGGACGCCCGGTTTTACACAAAAATGCACTATTTCGGGGACCAGTATGAGGAGCGGTGTGTTGTTGGCGGCAGGAAGTGCTGGAAGATCCCGGTGATGGAAGGCGAGTACGTGGGAGAGGAGCGCTTTGGGACCGTGAAGGGAATTGCCGGCGGGAACTTTCTTGTGATGGGAAACGACCAGCGGTCGGCACTAGCCGGCGCCGAGGCGGCAATGGAGAAGATAACCGGGACAAGCGGTGTCGTCACCAGTTTTGCCGGGGGGATTGTCAGGAGCGGTTCGAAGGTCGGCTGCAAAAATTACCGGTTCCCGATGCCGGCCAGCACCAGCCACCGCTGGTGCCCGACCCTGAAAGCCCGCATCAGCGATTCGCTTGTCCCTGACAGTGTGGCGTCCGTGTACGAGATTGTCTTGAACGGCGTCGACGAGGCCTCGGTCAGCGCTGCAATGAAAGCCGGGATCCTTGCGGCGACTAGAACCGGGGCCGTCACGCACATCGGGGCGTCGAATTTTGACGGGAAACTCGGGCAGTACCGGATCTCCCTCCACGATTTGTTCCGATAATCTGTTCCCAGGTGATCGTAACCCTGATTGCATCACGCCCTTTTTTCCCGGAAGGTTTTACGGCAGAGAACGCGATCATCAGGAGTTCGGGAGGGTTCCCCCTGGCCGGCTCCGGATTCCCGCTCAATCACAATGGATTTACCCATGCAAACGGCAATTATTTTCTGATAAACGAATGGGAGAGGAGATCATGAAGACGATTATCTATTATTTCACCGGCACCGGTAATTCCCTTGCTGCTGCACGGAAGGTCGCTGCAGGGCTCGGGGACTGCGAGCTCGTAGCCATTGCATCGCAGAAAGACACCCCCGGGGATATCGCACCGCAGGCTGACCGTGTCGGGATCGTCTGTCCTGTGTATGACTCGGGTCTCCCGGTTATTGTTGCGGAATTCGCCGGCCGTCTCAATCTTTCCGGCACCCGGTACATGTTTGCCATCGTGACGGCGGGCAATATCGGAGTCTCTGCCCTTCGCCAGCTCAACGGGATTTTCAAAAAGAGACAGAGCCGGAATCTCGATGCCGCTTTTATCGTGAAGATGCCCGGAAATTTCCCCCCGGTAAGCCGGCCTCCCGCAGCAAAAAAAAGAGACCAGATCCTTGCCGCTGCCGATGCACGCCTTGCGGAGATCGCCGGCCTTATCGCAGGGGGCGTGGCTGTCCCGCCCGGGTTTTCGCCCGTGTCCAGCCTGATAAAGATGGTGTTCTACAGCCCGTTTGCAAGGAACGTGCACGAAGTGGACAAAAAGTTCTCGGTCTCTGATGCCTGTACCTCATGCGGCACCTGTGCGGCGGTCTGCCCGGTAAAAAACATCGTGATCGAACAGGGCCGGCCGGTGTGGCAGCACCGGTGCGAGCTCTGCTGTGCCTGCCTCAATCTCTGCCCTGTCGAAGCGATCCAGCTTGCGATGATGCGGGGTACGGAGGGACGGGGACGGTACCGTCATCCGGTCCTTACGATCGGGGATATGAAGGCCCAGGCAGGGAAGTGAACAGAACGTTTCTGCACTTTTCCTGATCAGGGCGCACATACTGCCTTCTCATCCCGGTTGAGCAGTTTCCAGTCCACGGGTTTTTTGTCGACCGGGCAGAACTTCATCTCCTCATTGTCAAGCCTGGTCAGCATGCAGGGTTTGCTGCAGCGTTCGCACCTGAATATTCTCAGGGGAGTTTTACTTTTCACGTCTGGTGTTATCTTAATCACCCTCGACCAGTCTTTGCCCGGTTTCCTTATGTATTGGCGCGATGTGCCGGGTTGTGACACCCAACTCCTGTGATATACGACAGAACTCCCGGGTTATGCCGGCCCGGGGCCTGATTATTTCCCGGGCACCTGTTCCCCTTGTTGTCCGGGCTGATCTCATCAGGGCGGGCCACCTGCCCTCTGCAACCTGCAAAAAAGGAAACGATTTTGCTCTCCGGGACCTGACGGAGTTTCCGGCAAAGGGTGAGATTCATGTGGCCGGAAGGATGAGTACACAGGGAATGAAACTCGGCGTTCTCTGTTCCGGGGGAAAGGACTCGTGGTGTGCCTGCCATCTCGCGATGCAGAAAGAGGAGGTCGCCTGC
>NZ_JBAVMX010000013.1:0-39608 GCF_049690535.1 Methanoregula sp.
GTAATGGGGATAACGTTCTCGTTGAATTCCTCGATGGCGATCTCCAAAGGATCGATCCGTGAAGTAGTGACTAGTAACGGAGCACCCATTGATATCTGCAGAGCCCTTGCTCCAATAATCCTCGCCCGTTCATACCGGGTGTAAACTTGCGTCTGCATTCCTCATCCTCAAAATTGTTCCATTGTTTGCAATTGGAAATGGGGTCGCTGAGATTTGAACTCAGGTCACTGCGTCCCGAACGCAATAGGATAGACCAGGCTACCCTACGACCCCTCGGTCATATCACTGGTACGGGTTGAGTTCATCAATGATCTCTTTGTGTGTCAGGAGCATGCGCCGGCAGCAGTATCGGGTGATACCGAGATCGTCGAGGATCTTTTTAGGATCCTCGCCTTTCTCCCGCCGCGCCTTAAATTCTTCCCACGCTGTGGAAATGGTTTTTCCACAGGTGAAACATCGTACGGGTATCAAGATTTTCGACCTCTCATATATCTTTTGTTTAACGATAAGACTTTTGGAACTTCTTGCGTGCGCCACGGCCGTGAGGCTTCTTGGCTTCTTTCTGACGGGAGTCGTTGACAAGCAGCGTCCGGTCATACGCCAGGTAGACATCCTTGATCGCGGGATCGTTCGTCCACTCCAGGATACCCCGGGCAAGTGCAGTGCGCACTGCCTCGGCCTGTCCCATGACACCGCCGCCGGAGACGTCGATAGTCACGTCAATTTCGTTTGCTGCGCTGGGGACAAGGAGGAGCGGCTCGGCGATCTTCATCCGGGTGGTCTCGGTGCCGTACTTCTCCAGCGGCACAGAGTTGACCCGGATCATACCTTTGCCAGCCTTTATGGTCGCCCGTGCGATTGCTGTCTTGCGTTTTCCGCTTGTGTTTATGATCTTTGCCATGGTGACCACCTTAGAACTTGGCTCCGAGGGCCGTGCAGACCGCTCCGAGTGTAATAAACTGCGGGTTGTGGAGCCGGTCCATGTGGACTTCTTCGGGAACTTCCATCGTTACGCCGGCAAATTCCGCCGGGACACCGACGTAGCACTTGATGCGCTTCATTGCCTCGGCGCCACGGGGGCGCTTGTAGGGGAGCATACCACGGATGGTCCGCTTCATGAGATGATCCGGACGGCGCGGGACGAACGGTCCCCAGCGGTCACCGGAGGCGCCGCGTTCGCGCTTGTGGTAGTAGTTGCCAAGAACGCGTGCGCGACTCCCGGAGATGATAATCTGCTCGACATTCACGATCGCGATCTCTTCACCGGCAAGGGCACGCTGGGCGGTAATGCTTGCAAGCCTTCCAAGGATGAGCCCGTCTCCGTTAATTACGGTAACCATGTCTTGTTCACCTCAGGATCCGGACACCGCTCCCCTTGGGGTTGTCCTTTAACAGTTGCTCGATCGTCATGCACTGCCCGTTTGCGTCCCTAATCTTGCTCGTTGCTGATTCGGAAAAATTCAGCGCTGCAATCTTCACGGACTGATCCAGCATACCGCTGCCCAGCACCTTTCCCGGAACGAGAATTGTCTCGCCGTTGTGAGCGTAGCGGTTGATCTTGGACAGGTTGACCTCAGCGTAGTTCCTGTTCGGGGTCTCCAGCCTGCCTGCAATTTCGCGCCAGATCTTGGCCTCATTTTCCCGTGACGTGTTCTTCAAGAGTAAGATGAGGTTGGTAAGACGGGGGTTCGTCTTCTCCACTAGTCTTGTCATTTCTTTTCCTCCCCTGAAATTTCGCTTGTCTGTTTCTCCAGCTCGTTTGCCTGCTCCTTTATGTAGGAAAGCGCCTGGACCATGATCTCTTTTGTCGGCAGCGACCCGTCTCCCTCGACCACGAAAATATACTGGTCGGGTGCGGCGGTAATCTTGATCGCCGGCTCGTCCCCAATACCGCTCGCAATGCAGGCCTTTTCACAGAGCTTGCACATGGAGCAGTCGGGGAGCTTGCCCTCGACGACCTCGACTTTCTTGCCTTTGACTGCAAGGATACTGCGAGGGCATTCGTCCACGCAGTTCCCGCATGCGTCGCAGGTCGCACTGATCGTGATGATGGGGTGGTTTTTGTACCCGCACACGAGTGTCGGCTGCCATTTCGCGTGTACTTTGCCCTTGTTGAGGACAGCACGCGCTTCGATGACCAGTTTCTGTCCCTTCGTGAGTTTCACGATGGGAATGTTCTCGGACACGGGCGTTGCTTTGGGGTCCTGCGGGATGAGGTCACTTGAGGTGACCAGCCGGGGGCCCTCAACGCTGAGCGTGTAGGTAGACGTGCAGGACGGGCATCCGGCCCCTCCGCACGAACATGATTCCTGAGTCGAATAACTGGAAAGATCGGTCCTGATAGGGATAAGCCCGAGGCGGTGCGTCAGCATCTCATCGAAGAGTGCACTCGTGTTGTCGTAGATGCGCACATCCTCGATGGCAAGAGTCGGCACCTCGCCGATCATTGCCCTGCGGAATGCATTTGCAAAGCCGGGCTTCGCTCCTGAGAGCGTGAATCGTGCAAGGGTGTCGTCCAGACTCGCGAATTCGATCTCCATCACACTCTCCTTCCCCGCCGGCCACCCTTTGGACGGCATGAGTCGTGCGGGACAGGCGTAACATCTTCGATCCGTCCGATACGCATGCCGGCACGGGCGAGCGCACGGATGGCTGCCTGTGCACCGGGTCCGGGGCTGCGCTGTTTGCCCTGGCCGGGTGCACGTACCTTCACATGGACACCGACAATACCCTTTTCGCGGGCGATGGCGGCGACGTTCGAGGCCATCTGCATGGCCGCGTACGGGGAACTCTCGTTCCTGTCCTGCTTGACGACCATGCCGCCGCTGCTCTTGGTGACGGTCTCTGCACCGGAGAGATCGGTCACGGTGATGATCGTGTTGTTAAAGGAGGCAAAGATGTGTGCAATGCCCCACTTTTCCTTATCATTTGCCGCCATCTTAGTTCACCCCTGCGCCAGTGGCACCTGCGGGCTTTGTGATCCGGGTGCGCTCTGCGTGAGTGGCATCCACGAACGGCGACGTGCCGTAGTAGGAGATCCCGGACTCTTCACCGCGGGTTACAAGGTATCCCGGGATGGTGACACGCCGGCCGGCAATGGCAATGTGACCGTGCGTGACGAGCTGGCGTGCCTGCTTCGGCGACCGGGCGAGACCCTTCCTGTAGACAAGGGACTGGAGCCGGCGTTCGAGATGGGCCGGGACCTTGAGCGAGAGCACATTCTCGATGCCCGCATCGGGGCCAAGAAGTCCTGCACGCTGCATGTGGCTGATAAGCTCGGTCTTTTTTGCGTCAAAAACTGCCTGATCAGCGCTGTTGGACATGAGGGCGAGCAGCTCCCGGGCGGCCGAGCGGTACTTCCTTAAGTGGCTCTGCGCCTTCCAGACCTCACGCTTGTTGCGCAGGCCGTATTCGATGACGAGCCGGGTCTCTTCCTCGATCCGGGTCTTCTCCCACGGGCGCTTGGGCGTCTGGTAGGACTTGTGGTTCTTACCTGGGTATCCCATGGCTTACTGCCCCCCTTCCTTGGTCTTCTTGACACCGACGGTCATGCCGGTCCTGCCGGTTGACTTGGTGCGCTGCCCGCGGACTTTCTGGCCGGTTTCGTGCCGTATGCCCTTGTAGCAGCGGATCTTCCGCATCATATTGACGTCTTCATCGCGGGCGAGCGCGACGTCGCCGCCAATAAGGTGCTTGGTCTCGCCGGTGTAGAGATCCTTTGGCCGGTTTGCCATCCATGTTGGGATGCTCCCGGAGTATTTCTCAACAGCGGCGCGGAGCCGGTTGACCGACTCCTCGTCCATGAGGCCGAGCTTTGCGTACTCGTCCACTTCGGCCATGCGGGATATAACCATGGCGGTATGCCTGCCGACACCCGTGATGCCGGTCAGTGCTACCCGCACCGACTTCGTGCCGTCCAGATCGGTAGTACCAATCCGTACAAAGTATTTTATTTCTTCTTCCTGTGCCATCCAATCCCCTCGATTTTGAGATTGTCTCTTTGAAGCGCTGAGGGAGGGATTTGAACCCTCGAGTCCCAAGGGGACACAGGTTTAGCAAACCTGCGCCATACCAGGCTTGGCTACCTCAACAGAGGAATCTCGCATCTTCTCAGACACTCGCAACGGATAGTCCGCTGCTCCATGAATGGTGCTTCATAATATGGTAGGGTTGGGGTAATAAGTGTTTGGGGGGGTGTACCCAGCATTACAATAGCGGAACGTTACCAAGTGAATAACAAAGAATTTTTCAGATATTCACCATCAATCACGAATTACTAATATGTGTTGTTCGGAATAACTGATTAATGGATTTGATAGGTTTTCTTCTTACAGTAGGTGTGCCTGTAGCAGCAATAACTGGAGCAGGCCTGTCAATATTCAACACATATCAAAATATGAAAACTCGCAGACCCAATGTAAAAGTTTCTACTGATTATAAAGTAAAAATATGAATCTTGGCCCAATCAAGATCAGATAACTGACGGGTACGAGACAATTGTTGTGACCAATTGCGGTTTGAAAACAGTTACATTATCTCATGGAGTTATTCAAGATTACAAAGGGATCTGGCAAACAATACTAGAGAAATTGCATTTAAAATCGCAATCTAAAATTCGCCAAGTAGAAATATTTAATTCAGATGAAGGGATCGAACTATCCAGTTGGAAAAATTACGAACTCCGTGTCGATGATGTATACTTTTACGAAGTTACTCCAATATTTGGTCAAAGGATGCAACAAAAAAAAGTAATTGTTGTCTTTACCGATCAAGTTGGAAATCAATTTAAAAGCAAACCATTTTTGTATTAGGTTGAAAAAAAGCGCAAACCCTCTGTCTTAGCGGAGGGGACAATGCCTGCCCCCGCTCCGTCCCTGCGCCGTGCGAGGTTGTGCGTATTACCTTCATTGGCATCATCGCATCAGGGGGATGCCCACACGGCGGGGGCGGCAGACCGAGAAGAGCGTTCTCATATACAGTGCAAATGTCGGCTCCGTTTCCTTAGATATACAGTGTAGGGGGCGTGAGCGGGAAGCTCTGTTCAATCTATATGTACACTGATTGGTTCACACCCGGATTTCTACACCCCCTCACATGGGTCGACCAGCGGATCAATTGTATCTGTTTTGCCGACAGGGTTCCCCTGAGGTTCCGGTGTGATCTGGGGGTCAGGAAGTGATATTTCGTTTTTCTAAAAAATCCTCCTTCAAGGATTCATCACCGTTATTTTTCCCGATTATGCATGACCTGTGGCCGGGCAAAAACAGTTTTGGATCATGTCACCCCCCTTATATGAATCCAATCCAAAATGCAGGATCGCATTATTTTCAGAGATAAAAATGTCAGGTTTCCGGGAAAAATTTCCAAGTATTGGTGTAGGGGGTCACATGAGTACATTTTGTTTATCACCCCCTCAGATACCTTCCCGGCCCACGCACAATCCTTATTACCGCATCCCCACTGTCTTAGATGATCATCCATGGAACATCCCGCACTGCTGATCATCGATATGCAGAACGATTTTGTCCGTGAAGGGGCCCGGCTCAGCGTGGCCCAGGCACGGGCAGTCATCCCGAAAATTCAGGACGTGCTCGGGTACTTCCGGGCACAGCACCTGCCGGTCTTCCACATCCTGCGGGTCCACCGCAGGGATGGGTCAGATGTCGAAATCACCCGCAGGGATCTCTTTACAAAACACCCGTTTGCCGTCGAGGGTACATCAGGAGCACAGGAGATCGAAGAACTTGCGCCGCTCCCGGGGGAGTACGTGATCCAGAAGATACGGATGAGCGCGTTTATCGGTACCGAACTCGATCTCATGCTCCGGACCCTGGGCATCACCGAACTTGTCATCACCGGGGTCCAGACGCCCAACTGCATCCGCACCACGGTCTTTGACGCCATCGCGTACAACTACCCGGTGATCCTCGTAGACGATGCAACCGGCGCACAATCGGAGGAGATCCACCGGGCAAACATCCTCGACATGAAAAACATCGGTGTCCGGGTCATGAATACCCGGGAATTCATCGCACTGCAGCACTAGCGCACACCGGCATACCGTACAGCAGGACATCACACAAGGACTCTTGAAGCATGCTGCCCGGATCGGAACTTGCACTTGCAGGGCTTGCCGCCATTGCCGCAGGGATGGTTAATGCCCTTGCCGGCGGGGGAACACTCATTTCATTTCCCACACTGGTGGCACTCGGAGTACCCGAGGTTGTGGCAAACATCACCAATACCGTGGCGCTCTGCCCCGGCTACCTCGGCGGTGCGCTTGCCCAGAAAAAAGATCTTACGGGACAGAAAAAACGCCTTATGATGCTTCTCCCGGCCGGGATCATCGGCGGCCTTGTCGGGGGCATTCTTCTTCTATATGTCAGCGAACAGGTCTTCCACATTCTTGTCCCATTCCTGATCCTCATTGCCGCGATCCTGCTCGCCGTCCAGGACCGGATCCGGGACTGGATCCGCCGGCAGACCGGCCACGATGGGACGGACCGCAAAGGCTGCCGAAACGCGGCCCTCCCGGCCGGCTTTGCCGCCATCTACGGAGGGTACTTCGGCCCGGGGCTCTCAGTGATTTACCTCGCCGTGCTCGGCCTCTTCCTTGAAGATACCCTTACCCGGCTCAACGCGCTCAAGCAGTGTCTTTCCCTTGCCACCAATGTCGCTGCCGCGGTCTTCTTCCTCTTCTCTGGTCTTATTATCTGGCCGCTTGCCGTGGTGATGGCGGCCGGGGCGCTCTTTGGCGGGGCAATTGGCGGACATATCGCCGGTAGGATCGACCCGGCCCGACTGAAATGGCTTATTGTCACCATCGGGATGGCAGTGGGGATGTACTACTTGATCCAGCTGTTCATATGAGAGGATTCAGTCCGTTTCTTTAAAAAAGAGAAAGCCTGGAGAAAACCCGCAGCCGGGTTTTAGGATTACCGCCGACTCCGTTGGGAGTATAACTCCAGATAAGGCATCCTGATGGCGGGTCTTCCCGTTGACGGATCGGATTTTTTAGTATGGATTTCCGGTTGAGCTCCCGATACTCTCTTTCTTGTACTTGGGCGACCTATAGATCTAGATGGATTCTTTTTTTATCCGCTCAGAAATACCTGCAGATATCCCCGCCATATTTGACGTTAATCTCCAGGCATTCGGCCAGGATGGCGAAGCCCGGCTTGTCCGCGCCCTCCGGAATGACGGGGACTATATCCCTGATCTCTCGCTCGTTGCCGTGTATAATGACAAGATTATCGGGCATATTTTCTTTGCCCCGATAACGATTGATTCTGAAGATGGCCATGTACCGGCGGTTGCCCTTGCACCGCTTTCCGTATGCCTGGAACACCAGTGCCAAGGTGTTGGATCGATCCTTGTCGAGGAAGGGCTCAAGGCCTGCCGGCAGCTGGGGCACCGGATTGTGATCGTGGTCGGGCACCCCACCTATTACCCCCGGTTCGGGTTTACCACGGCACCGACACTCGGGATCAACGCGCCGTTTCCCTGCAAAAATGAAGTGTTCATGGTATGTCCCCTTGTCCCCGGGGCGCTTGACGGCATCCATGGCACGGTCCGGTATCCCCCGGCGTTCGAAGCGGAAGGGGCCCACGCCGGCTGAACCTCCGGTCTGGCCTGATTCTTGTGCCTGAAGTGTCGGATTGTCTGTCCGGAATACCCCAAACGGCCCGGGGATACGTTCCTCCTCACGGATATCTAATGAACGATGTTTTAATGAAACCTGTGGCAGGAAACTCCGTAAACACGTGCATTTTCGTGTCTGGCTTCAAACCGACCGCAATTTTACGCCGGATCAGGTAGTGAACAACCCATAATATTTTAATAACTAAATACCGGATATCTTATATGTGGAAGATACGGCCGGTTACTACAAGTATACTGATGAATTCCCCAGTGTAACCGAAATCGAAAAATGGGTTGCGGGTCATCCGGATGCCGATCAGCTAGCCCAGATTATATCCAGATCCTACGATTACATCCGTCAGCTGCCGCTCACAGGTATCCACGAGCACTATTTTGACAGCGATATGTCGTTGCCGGACGAGTGATATCTGATCCCCTCCTTTTGGTGGAACGATTCCTGAACGCAGGAGATATACGATTATCCTGCACACGGGTATTCTGTGGATGTGATCCAGATGGCAGGCAAGTCTCGGGTAAAAGTTGTTGCGTTCCAGGACGCCCTCGCAGGATTCCGGGACCCCTCGGGACAACAGGCTCTGATAGAAGAGACGTCCGGCCCTCTCCATATCCGACGGTATACCGGGGAGTTCTGGACCTCCCGCCAGCGTCAGGCCTCATCTCTGCACGAGATATCCTACCGGGCCTGCTTCAAGCCGCAGCTGCCCCGGTTTTTTATCGAGAGGCTGACGCAGGCCGGTGATATTGTCTATGATCCATTCAGTGGACGGGGAACCACTGCGATCGAGGCCGGACTTCTCGGTCGTATGGTGATCGCAAACGATGCAAATCCACTCTCCCGGATCCTTGCCGAACCGCGTTTCTTCCCGCCCAGTGCAGAGGAGGTGGCTACACGGCTGGAGGCGATCCCCCGGGACGGCGATCGGGCAGATTGTGATCTCTCCATGTTCTATCATCCCGACACCGAACGTGAGATAGTCTCCCTGCGTCGGTACCTTACTGGACGAAGGGAAGACGGCACCTCAGATGCAGTTGATCGCTGGATCGGGATGGTGGCGACCAACCGGCTGACCGGGCATTCCAGCGGGTTTTTCTCGGTATACACGCTTCCTCCTAACCAGGCAGTATCCCGGAAAAGCCAGGAACGGATCAACCGCAAACGCTGCCAGGTGCCGGAATACCGGGACACTCACAAACTCGTCCTGCGCAAGACAAAGAGCCTGATTGCCGGCCTCTCCTCTGCCGAACGGACCAACCTGAACCGTGCCGGTTCCCGTGCCCGTTTTTTCACCGGGGACGCACGGACGATACCGGGGATAGCATCTAATACGGTTCAACTCACGGTCACGTCGCCGCCATTTCTGGATATTGTCCAGTACCGGGATGACAACTGGCTCCGGTGCTGGTTCTGCGGCATTGACGGGGATGCTATCGGCCATACCATCACGATGGCGCGGACGGTAACGGAATGGGAGGTAGTGATGGGTGCAGTATTCCGGGAACTGTTCCGGATCACCGCCCCCGGTGGTTACGTGGCATTTGAGGTGGGTGAGGTACGGAAAAAGACCGTCAGGCTCGAAGAACATGTTGTCCCTCTCGGCCTTGCTGCCGGATTTTCCTGTGAAGGTATCATCATCAACCAGCAGGTCTTCTCGAAAACCTCCAACATATGGGGGGTCGGGAACAACGAATCCGGCACGAACACGAACCGGATCGTGGTCTTTTACAAGGCTGATCGTGTGTAACCCCGTTCTTAATTGCAATATTCCCGACCGTCTGCCTTTTGACAGCCTGTTTCCTGCGCGACCGGCGTGCTGATTGTGAGCAGAAAAAGCCAGTGTTAAGTATCCCCAGTGCCAAACTGTATCCATGGTCACCCGTATCCGGCGGTATGCGCAGATCATCGATATTCTGTGGAAGTACGGTTTTGGTATTGTTCTGGAGAAGGCATTCCCGGGCAGGATGCGGTTCCGTCTTCCGGGTACGGAACAGACATCGGATCAGTCCACGGTTTACGAGCGTGTGCGGCTTGCTCTCGAAGAACTCGGGCCCACGTTTGTGAAGTTCGGGCAGATCATGAGCACGAGGACAGAGATCTTTCCCCCTGAACTGATCGAGCAGCTCAAGAAACTCCAGGATCATGCAAAACCGTTGCCGTTTTCTGAGGTTGTTGCGGTTATCCAGCAGACCTGCCCGAAACTGGAAGACTGGTTCTGTGAGATTGACGAGTCCCCGGTCGCATCCGCATCAATCGGCCAGGTCCACCGCGCCGTGCTCAAAGACGGGACCGTGGTCGCCCTCAAGATCCAGCGCCCCGGTATTCCTGACCAGATAGAAAACGACCTTGCCATTCTCACATCCATGGCTGAGAGGATCGAGGCGGTCTTCCCCGAGAGCCGGATGTACAATCCGTCCGGTCTCGTGCAGGACTTCGCCACCCAGATCCGAAAAGAACTGGACTTCACCCGCGATGGCCGGAACGCGGAACGGATGGCACGCAACTTCAGGGACGTGCCCGGCATCCATTTCCCGAAGATTTACTGGGAATACTCCTCCTCCCGGCTGCTCGTCATGGAGTATGTCAAGGGCGTCCGGGTCGACAACGTTGAGGCGATCACTGCACAGGGATGCAACCCGCATGATATCGCAGTCCGGGGATTCAATGCCTACCTGAAGATGATCTTCGAGGACGGGTTTTTCCACGGCGACCCCCACCCGGGTAACCTTCTTGTCTCGGAGATGGGAGATCTGGTCTTTCTCGACTTTGGCATTGTAGGGGTATTGCGCCCGGAGAAAAAACAGCTCTTCGTCAACCTGCTCTTTGCCATGACGACAGACGATGTCGACATGATCCTCAAGGCACTTGAGGGTTTTGGCATCTTTGTTGCCGAGGAAAACCGCGAGGGACTCAGGGACGATCTCTACATCATGCTGCACGATTTCGGCGGCGGGGACGAGATCGCCCAGTTCAATTTCGGTCTTATGATCAACGAGCTCACGGAGGTGATGCGGCGGTACAACCTCAAGGTGCCCATGAGCCTGATGCTCCTGTTAAAGACCCTTGTGATGGTCTTTGATGTTGCCGTGCGGCTCGATCCTAAGTTCAGTTTTGGCGGGGAGATCACCCCCTACCTGCGCAGGCTTGCTGACTCCAACGTGCTTTCGGCTGGATATGCGAAGCGGGCGTCAAATTCGCTGCTTGAGGCAGTCGATGCGGCGTTTGACCTGCCGCGTAATGTCAATCTCATGTTGAAGCGTCTCTCGACCGGGACGGTACGGCTTGAAGTAGTCGATACCGACTTAAAGAAACTCCAGATGGCGCTGGACCGGGCAAGCGACAAGATCATGATCGGGCTTGTCGTCGCCGCGCTTGTGGTTGGATCCTCCCTTGTGTTGCAGGCCTCTCCTGTCAGTATGCCAAAAGAGATCATATGGATTGCCGTGCTCGGGTACACCGCTGCGGTGCTCTGTGGTTTCTATGCGATCTATCATGTCATCTTCCTGAAACTGCGGCTTGAGCGGTAAGGCAGGCGCCCTTCTTTTTTACAGGATATTCCGCGTGCGGATGCACGTCCATTTCTGCGTTTTTTCGGCAAATGTCATACGGGCGTATGCCGGGCTTGTCGATGGCAGTATCGTAGCGGGAATGCTGAGGCCCATTCGGGCATAATAACGGCCGGCGGTGTTCCCGTTAAGCGCAACACGCCGGATCGTTGGGTGTGCAGCAAGAAATCCCCTGATATCGTTCTGGACCGGATCCCGGATCGCGGTATCCGCGCTCCCGCACCGGGTGCAGGTAGCAAGAACGTCCCAGAGAGCGATACGGTGCTCCGTGAGCAGGGATGTGCGGACAGAATATGGCAGAGTGCGGTCGATTCCAAACAGTGTCTCAACAATTTTCCAGAACTGGTTCTGGGGGTTCCCATAATATTCGCCCTTAAGAAGTGACTGGCGGCTGGGATAACTGCCGAGGATGAGGATCTCTGGATCCTTCCCGGTGACCGGTGCGAGACCGGGTTTTTCTGTGGGAGGACTTGCCGTCGTGGTCATACAGGACGTTCAGGCAAAAATGGTTTTCCCATTATGGATTTTTATAGTACAACAGGCAGTGGCAGTGCCCGTCTTTTGCGATTTCGTCCTTGTGGTAGATGCACGGGCATTCGATTGCACGGTCGCGCTCCTCGTCACCGCTCCGCAGGCGGCAGGGGCAATAGGGTCTCCCGAACTTCTCCTTGTTCCGGACAAGCCCCCGGATCACGATACGCAGGTGGTCTTCGTCGGGGTTGAGCACCCATCCATTCTTGCGGGCGATCCCGTTCGCCCATTTGAGCATGTCCGCTTCAGCCTGGGAGTCCTGTGCCATGATAGTCCGCCAAATTCTGGTGATACGAGTATTTTTCTTTGATACTTTATGCTTTGTGTCCTTTGATGCAAAAAACAGGTGTGGCTGGCCGTTACCGGGCCTTCGGTTTAGCCTTCTTTGGATCTACCACCGTTTTTTTTGCAGCAGCGCCGGGTTTTTTTGTGATCCGGGCTGCCACCCGGTTGTAGGTTACCATCACATCGCCCTTATTGAACCGGTACACGTCTTTATCAAGGGACTCGCCGGTCTTTTTGTCCCAGAGCCGCATCGAATCCATGCTGATCTCGTCGCCGAGATAGATCGTTTTTCCCTGCCGCCCGAATTCCATCTTGAAGTCCACGAGCGTGATGCCCTGTTTTGCGAGCAGGCCCGAGAGGAGCGCGTTGACTTTACGTGCGATCGTTTTGATTCTCTTAAGTTCCGCCGGTGTTGCAATCTTGAGTGCAACGGTGAGATCGTCATTTAGCATCGGATCGTGACGGGAGTCATCCTTGTAGTCGATCACGATCACCGGTGGCTTCAAGGGAGTGCCCTCTTTAAAGGGGTAGTTCCTGACGATCGAGCCGGCCGCGAGGTTCCGTACGATCACTTCGAGCGGGATCATGGAAAGTTCGCAGACGACCATCCTTTTCTCGTCAAGCATCTCAAGGAAATGCGTTTTTACGCCGTTCTTTTCAAGATAGGAAAAGACAAATGCGGAAACGCCAGCATTGTAACTGCCCTTGTTCTTGAGTGTATCTTTCTTGCCGCCGTCAAACGCGGTGATGTCATCGCGGAATTCAACGATCAGTTTTCCTTTCACATCGGTACGGTAGACCGATTTGGCCTTGCCGGTATACAGGAGTTTTTTCTGCTTCACGGTTGGCTGCTCCCTGTGGTAATACGTTGATCGAGCCGGTTTATTAGGGGTTGCAGGCCGGGGTCGTACCAGCCCATGCTGATGAACCGCGGGTATATGCAGAGACGCTCACGCAGCGTCGCATTCCCCGCGATGGTTTTGAGTTTCGCGATCGCCGGCCACGGGTGCTCGGGGTTCACGTAGTCAATGGTGACCGGGGAAACACCCCCCAGATCATCGACACCGCACCCGATAAGCCGGGATGCGTCGATAAGATTTGGGGCTATCTGAATCGCGATCTCCGCAGGCAGGATCCGGCGCGCCATCCGGATCGTGTCGCAGATCTCCTCGGTCCCGGGTACCCGGAACGCGGCCATGGGGGTGTTGTCCTTTGGGCAGAAATTCTGAAGAATGATCTCCTGGATGTGCCCGTACTTCAGGTGGATATCCCGGATCGCCACAAGCGACTCCTCCCGGTCGGCCACCGTCTCGCCGATGCCAAGGAGCAAACCCGTAGTAAAGGGGATTTTTAATTTTCCGGCGTCCTCCATCATCGCGAGGCGCACCTCCGGCGCCTTCCCCGTCGATCCGTTGTGCGCCGGTATCCGTGCGGTGGTTTCGAGCATCAGCCCCATGCTTGCGTTTACTCTGCGGAACCGTTTCATCTCATCATAGGTGAGGATGCCGGCATTCGTGTGCGGGAGGATCCCGTACTCTATACTCATCCGGGCCATCGCTTCGCAGTAATCAAGGATGGTATCGTATCCGGTTTTTTTCAGGTACGCAGAAAATTCGGGTTCTTCCTCCGGGTGTTCGCCGAAGGTAAAAAGTGCTTCGGTACACCCGGCCTCTTTACCGCGCAAGAGGATCCTCTCCACCGCGTCCGGCAGCATGACGCATCCGTCCTTCACCGGTGTTCGAAATGAGCAGTACCCGCACCGGTTCCGGCAGACGCTGGTGAGCGGCAGGAAGACATTTTTCGAGAACGTGATCACCCGGGGCCCCATAAAGTACCGTTCCCTTTTGTACATGTTAAATTCTGGCGGCAGGTTGTGCAGGCTGCAAGCGCTGGTACTTCATTGAATGGCCTTTATAGGATCCGGATGAGATAGAATGGTAGTGGGAAATGAAATCCTCCTGTGATCCGGTATGATACCTGTCATTATTATCGATGCAAAGACCGACCGTTGTACTGCTCTTGGCCGATACCTTGCCGGTACTGATGCCTACCGGGTGATAACATCCGGATCAGCAGAGGTAACCTTTAGCCGGAACCTGATCGAATCGCCGGCGGTTGCCATTGCAGTGCATGAAGATGGCGAGAACGGCCTTTTGTTTTTAAAAAAACTACGGGAACGGGAGATCGATCTTCCGGTGATTATCCTTGCCGCCGCGTACGATCCGGACGTTTACCGCGCTGCGGTGGCAGACCGCGCGGAATACTTGGTCATGGCGGGGTCCGCAGATGCATGGTACCCTGTTCTTGTGCAGCTGATCGAGAAAGTATCGGCAGTACAACGCGCAAAAAAAGAGGTGGCGTTCCTCAACCGGAAACTCAACCTTGTGGGGAGCGTCACCCGCCACGATGTGATCAACCAGCTTACTGCTGTCAGCGGCTATACCGAACTGCTGGAGATGGTGATCGAAGACCCTCAACAGAAATCGTATATTGAAAAAGAGCGTTTTGCCCTCGAAAAAATCCGTCGGCAGTTCCAGTTTGCGAAAGATTACCAGAACCTCGGGACCGAGCCCCCCCGCTGGCAGCCTCTGGCTTCCGTGATCCGCTGTGCCGGTGACGCAGTTGCCCTCAAAGGGGTAACGATCGCGGAGACCTGCGGGAACGCTGCCGTATATGCTGATCCGATGCTCGATAAGGCCGTGGCCCAGTTACTGGACAACGCAGTCCGCCACGGCAAGAGCGTCTCTTGTATTACCCTGTCAGTTCATGAGGAGGAGAATGGCGCAGTGCTCGTTGTCCAGGACAATGGCACCGGCATTCCCGCTGCAGATAAGGAGCGGATCTTTGAGCGGGGATTTGGCAAGTATACCGGCTGGGGGCTTTTTCTGGTCCGCGAAATTCTCGGGATCACCGGTATAACGATTGCCGAGACCGGTGAGCCGGGGAAGGGTACACGGTTCGAGATCCATATCCCCTCTGAATCATTCAAAAAAGAGGGTATCGGTAAAGCAACCGCTGCCTGACACTCCCGGCACGTTAACCCGGATCCGATCAGGGAGCCGAAATCGTGAATGGTCTTAGATGTCCCGTATGCCCACGCAGATGTCAACTTCAGGGTTCTTTTTATCGGTAAACCTGCTGTCGTACACCTCGAAGTCGCAGGAGTACTTGCGGGGCAGGTCCGATCCCCAGATCCCTCCCCAGACGCCGACAACGGCATCCGGCATCGGACCACGGGCATGGAAAACCGCGTACTTCTGTGCGGGAATGTGCCTGACAGAGAGTCCTTTTTTTTGAGTTGCAGCGTTTGTCACACCGCAACCGAGGAGGTAACTGTACTCCCCGGTCCAGTCCGATGTGTAATCTGAGTATACTGCATACATTACCGGCGGTATGATCCGATGATGGATACGTGCTGCCGCGTTTGTTGCGAGAAACTCCTGCCAGCAGGCCGGGATGTCCTGCAGGCACCTGCCGTCAGCATTACAGGTACGGCGTTCGATCCCGACGGCGATCCGTGCGGGGAGCATAACCGTGGTATATTCGGGACAGTCCATCGTATATTTATTGCCCGTCCACGATGTTAAATCCTGTATTCTCATACCCGCTGCGGGCGAAATCAGTACCTTTTTTAAAATTGTCCTGCGTATGAGCGTATCACATGTGTCCCCATGCACTGATTCCCTTTAAGCCCGCAAATCCCAAGAGCAGACTTGCCGGGATACTTTCACCTGAGGAACGGGAGGCGTTTGCCCGGGCGATGCTCGAGGACGTGATCGCTGCTGCAAAGGATGCAAACTGCAGCCCGGTGATCATAGCGACCGAACTCTTCGATTCCGAGGACATCCAGATCACCATCCCTGATAAGGACTTAAGCGGCACCTTAAACGAGGTGCTCCAGCAGTCGGTGGGGTCGATCCTGATCCTGATGGCCGATCTCCCGCTTGCCACCGGTGCCGCCATAAAACGGGTGATCACAACAAAAAGTGACATGGCGGTTGTGCCGGGTCGGGGAGGGGGGACAAACGCGATCTTCCTTGCAGAACCGGCAAAATTCCATGTCGACTATTACGGTATGAGTTTCTTGAAGCACCTGAAGATCGCACAGGAAGCCGGCCTCTCCTGCGAAGTGATCGATTCGTTTGTGCTCCATACGGATATGGACGAGAACGACGATCTCGTGGAACTCCTCACCCACGGGACGGGCAAAAGCAGGGAGTATCTCGAAGCGCTCGGGTTTGTACTCTCCGCAGAGAACGGGCGGGTCGGCGTGGTGCGGAAGGCTGCTCCCTCTCAATAAAAACAGACTTTTTTTTAATGATGCCTTCCATGTCATGTTCGTCATCCTGCATTGCTGCGCCCGATGATACTATATGCTAAAAAGCATAGTGGTTCCTATAAATGGAGTGCCAGAAAAAATAATACGGGATATCCTCAGATCCGGTGAATATCTTGGACACAACAGCACAACCAGAACCCGTTTCCCTCACGCCAGCCGGAGTACCGGCAGCCCCTGTCCGGGACCCCGGTTATAAGTGGGTCGCCCTCTCGAACACGACGATTGCCATGTTCATGGCGGCAGTGAACGGGAGCATTATCCTCATCTCCCTTCCCGCCATCTTTAACGGCATCAACATCGACCCGCTCACCTCGTTCCAGTACCTGCTCTGGATCCTGATGGGGTACGGGATCGTGACCGCCACCCTGCTCCTCAGTTTCGGGCGGCTCTCTGATATGTACGGGCGGGTACGTCTCTACAATATCGGGTTTGCCATCTTCACGGCAGGCTCTCTCCTCCTGTTCCTGACACCAGATACTGGTGATGCCGGGGCAATCGAACTCATTGTCTTCCGGCTCATCCAGGCGGTCGGCGCGGCGTTCATTTTCTCCAACAGTGCCGCGATCCTCACTGATGCATTCCCCCCTGACGAACGGGGAAAGGCGCTTGGTCTCAACCAGGTGGCGGCGCTCTCGGGCCAGTTTGTTGGTCTTATCATCGGGGGGATCCTTGCAGCCTTCCACTGGAGGTATGTCTTTTTGATCAGCGTGCCGTTCGGGGTTATCGGGACCATCTGGGCGTTTATGAAACTTAAAGAGCCGGACTACCCAAGAAGGACCCAGAAGATCGATATCTGGGGGAACCTTTCCTTTATCGGCGGCCTGACGATATTTCTCGTCGGCATCACCTATGCCCTGCTCCCGTACGGCAGCGCATCCATGGGTTGGGGAAATCCGTTCGTTATTGCCGCACTCCTGACGGGTATCCTGCTCCTTATTGCCTTCCCCATCATCGAGACACGGGTGAAGGATCCGATGTTCCGCATGGATCTCTTTAAGATCCGCAACTTCGCCTTCGGAAATGCGGCCGGTTTCCTTTCCGCACTTGCCCGGGGCGGAGTGATGATCGTGCTCATCATCCTGCTTCAGGGGATCTGGCTGCCCCTGCATGGCTACAGTTTCGAATCGACACCCTTCTGGGCCGGGGTCTACATGCTGCCGCTCACCGTAGGGTTTGTGATCATGGGCCCGCTCTCGGGCATCATTTCTGACAAGTACGGTGCCCGGTGGATCAGCACGCTCGGCATGGTGCTTGTCGGGATCTCATTCCTGATCCTCGCCATATTGCCCTATAACTTCGATTACCTGCCCTTTGCGCTGGCTCTCCTGATCATGGGTCTCGGGAACGGGATGTTTTCTTCCCCCAATGCTGCGGCGATCATGAACTCGGTACCCCCGGAAGAGCGGGGTGTCTCCTCTGGCATGATGTCAACCCTGATGAACTCCGGTTTTGTCCTCTCCATGGGGATGTTCTTTACCATTATCGTCGTGGGACTTACCGGTGCATTCCCCTCCATGTTCTCTGCGGCACTTTCGGCTGCCAATGCAACGCCGCTCATCCCCGCGATGAGCGCGATTCCTCCGACCGGGGCACTGTTTGCGGCATTCCTTGGCTATAACCCGGTCCACATGATCCTGGCAGGTCTCTCCCCGGCCCTGCTTGCCACGGTTGCGCCGGCGACCCTTGCAACCCTCACCGGGGTGGCCTGGTTCCCGACGACGCTCGCGCAGGCTTTTATGCCCTCCCTTGCCCTCTCGTTCTATATCGGGGCAGGTATCTCCTTTATTGCCGCGCTGCTCTGTGCGATGCGGGGTGAGAAGTACGTGGTGGAGATCGATGGCACGGGCAAAGATGGTGGCAGCAGCACTGACGATCCGCAAGAGGTATCTGGCGGGAACGTAAAGTAGGAACTGTTTAGATACGAAAAGAGGGAGGAAACGTACGATGACAGAACTATTGCTTGGCAGGATCCTGATCGCAACGGATGGCTCGGAGAAGAACCGTGTTGCCCTTGACGAGGGAATAAAAATAGCCCGTGCCACCGGGGCTGTTGTGTATGCGGTATACGTAATCGACACGGGTACGTTCTCATCGATGTCGGGGGATATCCCTCTCGGTGATACATACCGTCTGTTCCAGACCGAGGCAGAACAGGCGTTTGCCCGGATAAAATCCCAGGCCGGCGATGTGAAGGTTGAGACATCTATTCTTGAGGGGCGTCCTGCGGCCGAGATCGTGAAGTTCGCAGTCGCAAAAAAGATCGATCTGATCGTGATCGCCACGCAGGGAAAGAGGGGACTGGAGCGCCTGCTCCTCGGGAGCGTGGCAGAAGAGATCATACGTTCTGCACCCTGCAAGGTGCTTGTGGTGAAGTAACGGCATCTTTTATTTTGCTGTTTGTAGCCTGCTTTTCGGTCCAACGCTTCAGTTCTGACCCGTGACAGGGTATTGGAGCCTTGGAGCGCATCCCTTTAAACGTGCTGCGTCAATCAGTACGTGATGACCCTTTCTGAATGGTATACCCCGCTTCTTATCGGCATTGACGTGCTCGTGGTAATCTACGGGCTCCGGGTTGCCTTCACGGAGAAGAAGACCTATGGCTGGTTCCTTGCAATCGCGTTCTTTTTGTTTGGCATAAAAGAGATACTGCCGTATAACGGGGTAACTATACCGTCAGCGCTCGCGCTGGGTCTCTCCGTAGCCGCCCTTGCCTCTGCACTCTGCGCATTCTACCTCCTCGTAAAATCATTGCCGTCATAGGGAACAATTCCCTTGTATTTACAGGAAGTAGGGACGGTTTTCGTCACCCGCGTGCAGACCCCGGTGAAGGCAAGTGCACGAAAAGGATAATGACTGACAGTCGCCGGATTTACCCGGTCCGGCATTCTAAAGAAATCAAAACAAAAATGAAATACCGGTTAGTGATGGAGGCAGGGCGTCGATATGGTTGAACGCTTCCTGCAGTGCCGGCATGAGGAATCCCGGGAGGCCTTGAAAAACTCAGCCGGAGTCCTGTTGATGATCACATTTTCTGCATAACAGTCAGGACAGGTCCACCGGATAACGTATCCGGAGCGTGTTCCCATGATAACCGATTTTAAGGATTGTTTAGCCATTTGTTTCGTTCTTTTATGTGCTGGTCTGCCAGAGCACAAGGTAAAGGACTCTGGTTTTTAATCGTTCGATACTACAAAAATGGTTTCATCCGGGAGGTGAAGGATCGCAGTTCCTGGTAATCAGGAACGGGTGCGATCATAGGTATGCCCAAAAACCGTTTGTGTATTAGATATTGGATGTCCTAACGTATAGTATGATGGTAGATACTAGGTAATTTCTCAATAATGACCAGTATTGGCCGTGAAAAGCCATAAAAAAAGAGTGATGTTAGTAATCACCCATTCCCGGTGGCATTCCACCGGGGGGCATCCCACCCTGCGGGACAGATGCTTTTGACGATGCAATGACATCGTCGATCCTCAGGATCATGACTGCCGCCTCGGTCGCGCTTGTTATCGCCTGTGTCTTTACCTTCAGGGGTTCAACGACGCCGGCTTTCAGCATGTCGACAGGTTTTCCCGCGTATACATCAAGACCAAATGTCCGGTGTCCGGATTCATGCGCAGCCCGGATCGCAACAAGCATATCGATGGGATCCAGCCCGGCATTCTCGGCAAGGGCACGCGGGATAACCTCCATGGCTGATGCAAATGCTTCAACGGCAAGCTGGTTCCTGCCCCCGATGGTCGAGGCATAGCGCCGCAGCTGGAGCGAAAGTTCGGTCTCGGGTGCCCCGCCTCCGGCAACGATCTTCTTCTCCTTTACGACAACCCCTACAACCATGAGAGCATCATGGAGGGCGCGTTCGATCTCATCGATGATATGGTCGGAACCGCCGCGGATAATGATAGAAACCGCCTTTGGGTTTTTACATTTCGAGACCGTGATCATCTCATCGCCGGAGAATTTCTTCTCTTCAACAAGGCCCGCAGTCCCGAGATCGGCGGAATTGATCGCATCGATGCTGTTGACAAGCGCTGCACCGGTGGCGCGGGAAAGGTTTTCGAGATCGCTCTTTTTTACCCGGCGGACCGCAAAAATCCCGGCTTTTGTGAGATAATGCTGGGCAACATCATCGATGCCTTTTCCGCAGAACAGCACCGTCGCCCCGCTCGCGATAACCTTCTCTGCAAGGGTGTGCACCATCTGCTCATCCTCGTCCAGGAAGGCCTGTACCTGGTCAGGCCGGGAGAGGTTGATCTTCGCGTTGACTTCGGTCTTTTTATATTCGAGTGCAGCGTTGAGAAGAAGGATCTTCGCGTTCTTCACAGTTTTTGGCATGCCGGGATTCGCCCGCTCCTTGTCCAGGACCATGCCTTCGATAAGGACTGTGTCTTCCACTGCTCCGCCGACTTTCTTTTGCACGTTTATGTGCTTGATGTCGACTGTCCCGTCAGGGTCAGCGACCGAGATGACAGCTTTTACGACCATCGCACAGAGCAGTTTCTTGTAAGCCTCTGCGCCCTTGCCGCTGATCGCCGTTTCCGCGACCTTTTCAAGCATCGCGGTATCTGTGGGTTTTACGGCAATGGCAATCCCCTCAAGGATCTCCAGCGACTTTGTGGCCGCCTGCCGGTACCCTTCCGCAATAACGGTCGGGTGGACCCGTGAATGGAGCAGATCCTCTGCCTGCTTTAAGAGTTCACTCGCGATAACAACCGCCGATGTCGTCCCGTCACCCACTTCATCGTCCTGGGTCTTTGCGATCTCGACCATCATCTTTGCGGCCGGGTGCTCGATATCCATCTGTTTGAGGATGGTTGCGCCATCGTTGGTGATGACGATATCACCCATGCCATCGATGAGCATCTTATCCATGCCCTTTGGCCCGAGGGTCGACCTGACCGCGTTTGCCACGGCCTTTGCTGCGGCAATGTTGCTGTTCTGGGCTTCCTCGCCGCGATTCCGTGTCGTTCCCTGCCTGAGAATAATAATTGGCTGTCCGCCAAGCTGTTGTGACATTTCAAACCTCGATCTTTTATTTTCGTTTCTGGTATTCCGGCAAATAGCCGTTCGTACTCCCGGTCTTTTTGCACCGGGTGCAGTGCATTCGTGTCGGGGGATTACACACTCCACCACGTCACGGGTTGTCCAGGTATGTCAACGGCCCTGCCGGTGACACCGGTTCATATGCACTCCTGTGATGGGCAAGAGTTGCTTTGTCGCCTCATATGTCTATCTGTGGCCCGGGGTTTTTGTCACCACTTTTTTTGCGGCAAAAAAATCCCTTTACTGCATGCACATACAAAAAAACTACGCACCTTGTGCGTTTTGATTAAGGTCCGGATGTGCGTTCCGGAACCGGACAAGGCCGTCGCAGAACTCGCCCAGGTACTCGTCCATCGAGAGGCTCCCTTCCTGGAACCGGCACTCCTCTTCCTCGATCACCCGGTTGATCAGGTTCTTTGTGGGAAGGAGAAGATCGATTTTTACCCCAGACTTCTCCGAGCCCCGTATCAGGGCTTCCCGGAAAAGGCCGATGCAGTACGCGATCCGGTATTTGTACACGTGCCGGGTCTTTTCCAGGTACCCGGCCACCCGGTCGGTCTCGATGGTGAGGAAATCCTCCTTTACCTTGTCATCGTTGCACTTCCCGAGCATGTACTTGTAGTGGGCATAGGGGTACATCGTTTCGAGTTCGGATGGCACGATCCCGCAGGTGCCAAAGATCACGATATGGTACCGGGACTCATCGAGCACCTGCGAGATAATCATCCGGATGAGCTGGTGGCTCGGGCTCGTGCTGTAGGGTTTTCTCACCGCACAGGGCATGAAGATCGCAATGTCCTTTGGTGCCACCTCGTACTCGTCGATGATGTACCGGTAGGACTGCTCGAACTCCTCAAGGTAAAACGGTGGGCCGGTAAGAAACGGCTTTTCCGGATCTTTTTGCGGTTCGGGTGCAGGAGCTCCCATGGTTCTTCCTAACAGAATCGTTTACGCTACCCTATGAAACAACCGGTTACCGTCACTTCGTCCTGCGCCTCTCCAGAACAAATCCGAGTGTCCCCGGAGAAAACCCTTGGCCACGGGCAGTCGCCCCGGTGCAGATAAACCCGTTCTTTTCGAGAACCCTGACGGATGCCCCGAGTTACGGGTAGGTTGTCGCCATGATCCGTGCGATACGTTCGTCTGCAAATATCGCCGGGATAAGATGCCGTACGGCCTCGATTGCGTACCCTTACCCCTGGAACCCGGCCAGTACCGCATACCCGATCACAACCGTGTCCGGCGCGTTTAATGCCGAGGCGATCCCACCGCTCCCGACAAGGACGCGCCCGTTCTTACCCGGTGTATCCAGCACCCAGTACCAACAGGAAAAGAATGGATCGGTCTTTGCCGACATCATCCGGATGAACTCGGTGAGTACCTCGTCATTCATCTCATCGGGCGGCCATGCGGCAGGCACCGTGGCCTCCAGCAGCCGGGCGAGTGCTGCATGGTCGTGGAGGTCGCTTTTGAGGATCTCCACTGTTACCGGGATCATGTCGAGCCGTTCTGTCCGGATACGCAGGGCCGCCATCGGGATCACCTTGTCGGTGCCGGCCCGTCTGCCGGGGCATAATACGGGTCATCCGGATCCTGCAACAACCCCATGGTGTTGAGCCGGGTGAGCGGGTTATATGCCCCGGCAACATCAGGGAACGTGACCCCGTCAATGAGAACTAACACGATCTTCATGGCGCTCAACCGAACAATTACCTGTTTTCGTGTGGGGGACATTATGCCTGCTGGCATAATCCGGGAAAGAATCCTCGGATTCCTGGGATCGATGCGGGAGGAGGGAATGATCTCCTGTACCACCGGTCAGAAAACAATCCCGGCCCGGAGCAATTTTTTACTACTGCAATGCCCATAATAATACATCCGGATGGCTGTTTCACTCATGATGACGGATCATGTTCTGTTTTTTATACGTCACACGACTGTCAGTTATGCGAGGTCCGGGCAGAATCCCTGCGCAGACCCGGAAGGAATTCCCGTGACCACTTTTTCCCGGGGTACGCTATGACCGATCCAGCAACGGGACGGGAATCACATCCGGGAAAGGCCGGCTTTTTTTTGGGAAAAGCCAGTTACTATGCCCGGTACCGGAGGGGATACCCCCTGGAGGTGTTTGACACCATTATTTCCCGGTTCGCACTTACTCCGTCATCCGAGATCCTGGACCTCGGCTGCGGGACCGGCAATGTGGCGATCCCCCTTGCAGCGCGGGGCTTCTGTGTTCATGCCATCGATCCTGAACCGGAGATGCTTCTGGAGGCACGCAGGTGTGAGGCCGCGGCGCATAGCTGCGGGATCTCATGGCAGCTCGGGTCAGACAAAAGTCTCGGAGAACTTGCACTCCCTCGGTTCAGGCTCTGCACGATGGGCCTGAGTTTTCACTGGATGGACCGGCCTCATGTCCTTGTGACGCTGGACACCCTGATTGAACCGGGCGGCGGGATCGCGTGCCTGAGCCGGAACGACAGTTTTCTCTCGCATCTCGATAACAGGTGGGGCGGTGCGGTAAAAGAGGTGCTCCATGAGATGCTCGGCGATGCATGGGACTATTCGGGACGCCTGAAACGCGGACAACAGGATCGGCACGAGGAGATCTTTTTACAATCGCCGTTTCCTGTTATTGAGGAATATGATTTCCCGGTCCGGGAAGAGCTGACTGTTGACGATATTATCGGGCTCCAGCTGAGCACATCCTATGCCGCCCCCGCGCTCCTTACGGATCGAAATGCAGAGTTCCGCAAACGGTTGACCCGGCGCCTTCTCGATCTTGAACCATCGGGGAAATTTACCGACGAGTCAACGGTTCACCTTATCATCGCAAAACGCAGATGAACCACAGGGCCCCCTTGCGTTTTCTGAGTACCCTCCCGCCATATCATTGGCCCCGAGAACCGTCTGGTTTTTCTCTGTGTGCAGGTACATATTTCAGCAGAACGGCAAACCAAAAAAATGCGGATGATGAAAAGTATGAGGTGGTACTTCTGGATCGTACTGGTGTTGTTCGTGTGCGTATTTAGTGCCTGCTGCGTCTCATCCCGGACTCCGAATACCGCGATCACGGTCATGAGTGGCGACTTGGACTCTTTCACTCCATTAAACGTCGGCTCGGTCGATTTCTACACCGCGGATTTCCAGATTGAGAACCCCACTAACAGGACATTTGAGAACATCGAGCTCCAGATCAACCTGATGCCGACGACCGCGTACTGCCATTCCCAGTCGTCAACATTTAAGATCCCGTCCATGGTACCCCATCAGAAACTTAAGGAGACATTCTCCTTTTCCGAGTTTGCCGACCTTGACTGCGCCTATAACTTCACCTCTTCAGTGACCTCGGATGATAATTAGGCTCTCGTTGGCACAGTCAGACTCTCTTCTGGAGGCCTGCGCATGACAAATCGGGACGAACCTGATCACATTAGGAGTAATCCCTGACGGTTCAAAAAAAGCGTGAAAGACGGGCCGGATAAGCGGCCCCGCCACATTTTCAGGTCTGGCTCTTGCGGAACACACCCATGAAAAGGCATTCGTCCGCATCAATGGTATCGACACCGACCTGATCGCCGATCGGCATCCCGAGGCCCCGGACGATGGCAGCGGGCGTGCACTCGTCCGCCTCGCCCATCACGAGTTCGGCCGCGGATGCGATGTTGTCCGCGACCGCCCTTTTTGTCACTTCCAGTTTGCGGCCGAACAGGTCGCTCCGTCCCCGATCATCGATGACTGAGGTGATGCCGGCACAGCCAATAGCTACCCCGGAACAACCAAGGCGCATCGCGTGGGTGCGGCTGTCTGCAACGATCACCCCGATCCTCACGTGGCACCGGTGTGCGATCTCGTCCCGGATGCGCACAGCGCTTGCATCGGGATCCTTCGGCAGGGGCACGATGCATCCTGGTGGGGCGTTGGACGCGTCTACTCCCGCATTCGGGAGGAGCGTGCCGTGCTTCATGCAGAGCAGAAAACCTGGGATGCCGCCGACCACCGAATCGCTCTCGGCGAGGACGACCTCGACCGTTCGGGGATCCATGTGGTATTTTTCTGCCAGTTGCTGTGCACGCGGAGAGGGGGTGACCGAATCGAGCCTGACCACATTTCCCTCTGCTGTGGCAACCGAGGTCTCAGCAAGGATGAGGATATCTCCCTCGGCAAAACCCCTGCATGCTGCAGTCGCTGCTGCAATAATCCTGTCGGTAAACGGGTCATGGGGTCTGATAATGCCAGTGGGAAGACCGGTTACGGTAAACGAGGTATTCATATCCCCTTCACCATGTGCTCGTACACCTTCATCACGTCCCGTGTAGCGGCCACATCATGCGCCCGGACGATCGATGCGCCTTTTTCCAGGAGTTCCATGGTGACAGCAAGAGTACCCGGCAGCCGTTCGGCTGGATCACGATCGAGGAGCATCCCGACAAACGTCTTCCGTGATACTGCGGCGAGCACCGGGCGGTCAAAGCGCAGGAACTCGTTGAAGTGCCGGCAGAGTTCCCAGTCATCTTCGACCGAGCGCACCGGGGTCCAGATGCCGATGCCGGGGTCGAGCACATAGTTGTCCACGCCGGCCGCCTCGCACCGCTTCATGACCCCCTCAAGTGAGGCGAGGGTCTCATTCATGCCGATCGGGTCTCCCGGCTGCTGGTTTGTGGCCATCAAAAATGCGGGAAGCCCGGCGTCCGCGACCTTTTTCGCATATGAGGGGGAGACAAAACCACTGATATCGTTTGCGGCATGGATATCATGCTTCAGGCAGACCTCGAGAACACCCGGGTGCATAGTGTCAACCGAGAGCGTGATACCACTCCCGTCAAGTTCCTTAAGTGCGTCATCTATACGGTCTGCCTCCATTTTCCCGCTGATCGCCTGGGTGTTCGGCGCTGTGCTCCGTGCGCCGATATCGATCATGTCAGCGCCCTGCTCAATCATCGCCACTGCAGTCGCGTGGATCTTCTCGGTTGGTGTATATGAACCGAAGTAAAATGACTCATCGCTGCAGTTGATGACACCCATCAGCCGGGGTGGAGCATCTCCGCTGATCTCAATCTTATTGACCCGGCAGGATTTCATGGCATCCTCGTTGCTGCCGCAGCAAAAGTGTTCTCCATGAGCGTTGCAATGGTCATGGGGCCTACCCCGCCGGGAACCGGGGTTATTGCCGATGCACTATCTTTTACCGCAGCAAAGTCCACGTCGCCGACCAGTTTCCCGTCAAGCTGGTTGATGCCGACATCGATCACGACCGCGCCGGGTTTCACCATCTCCGGTGTGATAAAATGCGCCTTCCCTATAGCGGAGACAAGAATATCTGCCCGTTTAAGTTCAGCCGGAAGGTCACGGGTTTTGCTGTGGCATATGGTTACGGTCGCATCGGCATTGGTAAGGAGCGCAGCCATCGGACGCCCGACATCGATGCTCCGCCCGGCAACGACAGCCCGGGCACCGGCTACCGGGATCTTATATTCCTCAAGCAGGGTCATGATCCCTTTGGGCGTGCAGGGTGCAAACCGGGGCTTCCCGCTCATCAGGAGGCCAAGGCTTGTCGGGTGGAACCCGTCCACATCTTTTTCGGTCCTGACTGCAGAGATGATCCTGTCGGTATCGATCTGCTTCGGGAGCGGGAGCTGGACAAGAATACCGTTGATATCTGCGTCCTCGTTGAGCCGGGTTATGGTCTCCAGCACCTTCTGCGTGGTGGCGTCGCCCGGAATCTCAATTCCGACCGACCCGATACCCACCCGTTCGCAGGCCCGGTGCTTCATACGGACATACATCTGCGAGGCCGGGTCGCCGCCCACAATGACCGTGGCAAGCCGGGGGTACAGACCGGATTCTCCAATGGCCTCCTTGAGGAGTTCAAGCCGCTTTTCCGATACCGCTTTCCCATCAAGAATGGTGACCATTGCCGCATCCCCTGTAAATAGAAAATGAGAAAAGAGATTATTATACTGTCGGGTAAATCGGGAATTTCTGCGCCATCGTGGTGACTTCCCGGTTGACCTTCTGGATCAGCGTTTCGTTCTTGATGTCCTTGACAACCGCAGAGATCCAGGTACCGATCTGGCGCATCTCGGCCTCTTTCATGCCCCGTGAGGTGACGGCCGGTGTGCCGACCCGCAGCCCGCTCGTGACAAACGGGCTTTTTGTCTCGTTCGGGATCGTGTTCTTGTTCACCGTGATAGCGGCTTTACCCAGCGCCACTTCTGCCTCGAGGCCGGTCAGGTGCTGGTTGGTGAGATCGATGAGCATCAGGTGGTTGTCCGTGCCGCCCGAAACGAGCCGGATGCCGTTGTTCATCAGGGTCTCGGCAAGCACCTTCGCGTTCTTCACGATCTGCTTGTTATATTCCTTGAACGAGGGCTTGAGTGCCTCCTCAAAACAGACCGCCTTTGCCGTGATCGTGTGCATCAGGGGGCCGCCCTGCATGCCCGGGAAGACGGCCTTGTCGATCGCCTGCGCATACTCGCTGTTGCACATGATCGCGCCGCCACGGGGCCCGCGGAGGGTCTTATGGGTTGTGGTGGTCGTGAAGTTGACCACGCCGACCGAAGTCGGGTGGATACCGGCCGCGACAAGCCCGGCAATGTGGGCAATATCGGCCATACAGTAGGCACCGACATCATCGGCGATCTCCTGGAATGCCTTAAATTCTATCGTTCTGGGGTAAGCAGAAGCGCCGCAGACAATAATCTGCGGCTTCTCCTTCTTTGCCATCTCACCGATCGCACCGTAATCGAGCATCTCGGTTTTGGGGTCGACGCCGTACTGGGCGACCTGGTAGAACTTGCCGGTGAAACTGACCGGGGAGCCGTGAGAAAGGTGACCGCCTTGGTTAAGTTTCATGCTCAGGATCTTCTCTCCCAGTTTCATGTACGCGAAATAAACCGCCATGTTCGCCTGGGTGCCCGAGTGGGGCTGGACGTTTGCATGCTCCGCGCCGAAGAGTTTCTTCAACCGGTCACGGGCAAGGTTCTCGGCCATATCATGGAACTCGCAGCCGCCATAGTACCGCTTTCCCGGGTAGCCCTCGGCATACTTGTTGGTCATAATTGACCCCATAGCCTCGAGCACCGCACGGCTTACAAGATTCTCGGACGCGATCAGTTCGAGACCGTTTGTCTGGCGGAGCCGTTCCTTCTCAATGATATCTGCTATTTCTGGATCAGTTTGGGAAAGATACGACATATGCACAAAGGTTGGTTTGGATCAGGTAATACCTTTTCTTAAGATAAGCGCAGGGATGGCGAGACTCTCGTGGAAAAAGCCATTTATCCCCGGTTTTTGCGGGGTGCGTACATGATACGGAAGGCGCGTTGGGCACGGATCGGGTGATTTCTGTGGGCCAGAACCCTGTTTTTATGGGAAAAAGAAGCACAAACCTTTTTTTCTCATCCGCAGATCACTACTATTATTAATAAGGAGTGCGCCGCACCAGTATATATCACAAGTTATACAGGTATGGCATGGTTCAACCGGATGCAAAGATCAGGTACTTAGAGTTCGAACTTGAAGAAAAGGAGAAAATGGTCAAAATGATGGAAAGTTCAGGAAGCGGTGCAGGCGAAGACCGCGTTGCAGCGCTCGAAAAGAAGGTCAACGAGATGGAAGCGCTGGTAAAGGGGCTCACCCAGGAGCTCCTTGACCTCAAGTCCATAGCGATGAAGATGTCCAAGCAGACCGAAGAACGCAGCCGCCAGGAACTCAAACGCGTACAGCCGATCATCCAGGGCTCGCAGGTGCCCGGCGCCGTTGCCGGTAGCGCTGCACCCCAGCAGGGAGGAAGCACGGTTGTCATAAGGAAAGGCTCTCGTGCGGCGGATGCCGAACCGGAAGCACCGGCAGAGCCTGCGATGGATATGATCATGCAGACTGACGGGACGATGAAACTCGAGCCCCGGCGCGGGGAAAAGGACTACATCGTTGCATCGGCGGGCTACGGGCGGAACAAGAAAGGAGTTTCGGCAAAGCCCAAGCAGAGCGATCTGATCTATGCCGTGGAAGAAGACAAGTCCGATGCAGCAAAGAAGTAAGGACAACGAGGAGCCGGATCTTTGCACATCACAGAGCTGGAGATAGATAATTTCAAGTCTTTTTCAAAAAAGACAAAGATCCCCTTTTTAGAGGGTTTCACCGTAATATCAGGCCCGAACGGCTCCGGGAAGAGCAATATCATAGATTCAGTCCTTTTTGTCCTCGCTCTTTCGAGTTCCCGCAACCTGCGTGCCGAGAAGCTCACCGATCTCATCAACCTTAACTCCGGGAAGAATACCGCCGAGGTCGCCATCGAATTTTCCGATGGGACAAAGATCCGCCGCCGGATCAAACGGACGGGGAACGGCTATTACAGCTATAATTACCTGAATGACCGGCTCTGCAAGCAGAGCGATATTGTCGACCACCTCGCAAAGTTCGGTATCATCCCCCACGGATACAACGTTGTGATGCAGGGCGATGTGACCCGGATCATGGAGATGAGTGACAACGAGCGCAGGAAGATCATCGACGAGATCGCCGGTGTCTCAGAGTTTGATACCAAAAAACAGCAGTCACTCTCAGAGCTTGACGTGGTAAGGGAGCGCATCGAGCGCGAGGAGCTCCTCTTAATCGAACTGACGAAAAGGGCAAACGAGCTCAAAAAAGAGCGGGAGCACGCGCTCGAATACCAGAAGTGGCAAAAGGAGCTCGCCTTCTACCAGGGATGCCGGTCCGCCGCCCAGATCCACGACAAGGAGAAGGAACGGGCGACATTGCTCGCGTCAGCTGAGGAGCAGAAGATTAAGATCTCCCGGATCGCGGCCGACCGGGGTATCGAGGAGAACGAACTCGCCTACCTTAAGGCCGACCTCGCGGATGTGGACGAGCTTATCAACAAAAAAAGCGGGCCCGACTACCTGAAACTGATCGCCGACCTCGAAGAGGCAAAGAGCGGGATCAAGCTCGCTGAGCAGACGATTGCCCGGCTCAAAAAAGACAAGGAGGGAAACCTTGAAGCGATCAACCGGGTCTTTGCAGATACCAAACGGGCGGAAGCGCGGGTCGCGGAGCTCTCCGACCAGATCCGCACGCTCACCATCGACCGCACGAACATCGCGATGGAAGTAGCGACCTCAAAGGCACAGCTGGAGAAGGTCGAGACCGAGATCCGGCAGTATTCATCGGATACAGAGGAATCCCGGCAGAAACTCTTCGCGCTGATGGAGGAGGCGGAGGGAAAGAAAGGCGAGCGGTCCACCATCCTCCACCAGCAGGACATGCTCATCGAGAAGAGCCGGATGCGGACGAGCGAGCTTGAACGCCTCACCGCTCTCCAGAAGCAGCTTGACGAGGAGTACGCGGCAAAGCAGGAGCAGTTGTCCGGGAACGAAAAGACGGTTGCAACGCTTACAGGCCAGAAACAGGAACTCGACCGGAACCTCTCGGAGCTGGAGAGCGGTCTTTTTGCCCAGCGCTCATCTCTCGAACGGCTGCGCGGGGAGATGAAGGATGCCGAGCAGGACGCGATCCGGCTCGAAGCCGCCCAGCAGGCCCGGGGAGAGTCCGGCGGGAAAGCGATCGAGGCGGTAAAGGCGATGGAGGGCGTGCACGGCACCATCGCGGAACTGGGCCGGGCGCCTCCGGAGTACACGATGGCGCTCAACGTCGCCGCGGGAAACAAGCTCCAGTTTGTCGTCTGCGACACCGACCAGATCGCGGCCGACGCGATCCGGTACTTAAAGGACGAGCGCCTCGGCCGGGTAACCCTCCTCCCCTTGAACAAGCTCAGGCCGCCCACGCTTCCCCCGGTAAAGGAGCCCGGCGTCGTCGATTATGCGGTCAACCTCATCGACTATGACCCAATGTACGACCGGGCCTTTGCTGTGGCGCTCGGGGCGACGGTTGTTGTCGATACGCTTGACCGGGCCCGGAAACTGATAGGGAAATACCGGATGGTCACCCTCGAAGGCGAACTGCTGGAAAAGAGCGGGGCGATGACCGGCGGCTCGGCAAGGAAACCCGTAAAGGGGTTTGGCGCAGCCGTGGACGATGAGATCATCCGGATCCGGGCACACCTTGCCGATCTCGCGGGTGAGGCATCGACCCTTGAAGCGGGCGTGAAAAGGCTGACCGAAGAGGTAGACCAGAAACGGGCGCTCAGAAACGAGATCGACCAGAACATGGCCCGGGCGGGAGCGGTCACCGAGGAGTATACCCGGAGGTTCGAGGCGATCACGGTCGAGAAGCAGACCATCGAGGCGGCGGTTGCCCGGCAGAAAGAGGAGACCGGCAACAGCGCCGCAGAGCTTGGCGCACTCGAAGGGGAACTCGACAAGGTCACTGAAGCGATCAACGCGGTAACGGCCCAGATCGACGGGATAAAGAAGAAACTGGACGACACGAACATCCCGGCGCTCACCGACCAGATAGAGAAGAAGAAAAAAGAGATCGAGGAAGCGGAACGGCGCCTGCGGAACAAGGAAGCGGACATGAATGACGCTTCCCGTGAGCGCCAGCACTTCACGGCCCGGACCGGGGAACTCTCCGAGGAACGCGCCCGGCTGGACGAGCGCAACCGTCAGATCGACGCGGAGATTGCCGGGTCGAACGAGCAGATTGCGGCCCACAAGACCGTGATTGGCGAACTCGAAGAGAAGCAGAAGGAGTTCTCCGGGGAACTCGAAGGCCTGCGGAAGAAACGGGCCGAAGTATCTGAGAGCATCCATGCCTCGGAAACAAAACTGATGAAGTTCGATAACGACAAGGAACGGTTCACGATCCAGCTT
This sequence comes from Methanoregula sp., assembly GCF_049690535.1. Taxonomy (GTDB): domain Archaea; phylum Halobacteriota; class Methanomicrobia; order Methanomicrobiales; family Methanospirillaceae; genus Methanoregula. The sequence goes on from NZ_JBAVMX010000013.1 coordinate 32,197, forward strand.
GTCGCCCTTGAGGAGCGGGCACAGGTACTTGCGGCCGAGATCGCCGCACTCACCGCCCAGATCGGCGAGATCAAGACCGACCTCTCCCTCATGGAAATCGAGGGAAAGATCGCCGATGCCGAACTCGCCCTCCACAAGATCGGTGCCGTCAACATGCTCGCCATCGAGGAGTACGAGAAGATCCAGCGGCAGGTTGACGAGAGAACGGAGCGGAAAGACACTCTCTCAAAGGAGCGGGAGACCTTAATCGAACGCATCCAGAAATACGAGCAGATGAAGTTCGAGGCATTCATGACCGCATTCAAGGCGATCGATGCCAACTTCCGGGAGATCTTTGCCCGGCTCACGAGTGGGAGCGGGAATCTCGTCCTCGAAAACGAGGAGGATCCGTTCACCGGGGGGCTCACCTTTGCGGTCAAGCCCCGGGACAAGAAAGTCCACCTCCTCTCCTCACTCTCGGGCGGGGAGAAGTCGCTGACCACGCTCGCGTTTATCTTCTCTATCCAGCACTACATCCCGGCGCCGTTCTATGCGTTTGACGAGGTGGACATGTCGCTTGACGGCGCGAACGTGGAACGGATCGCGGCGATGATAACAGATCTTGCCCCCTCATCGCAGTTTGTCATCGTCTCGCTGCGTAAACCGATGATCGAGGCTGCGCAGAGAATCATGGGCGTGACGAGCCGGCCGGACAAGAGCACGCTTGTTACCGGAGTCAAGGTCCATGGCTGAACCGGACAAAAACGGGAAACGCCGGGCGGGTAAGCGTGCAAAGGCAGTCAGTGCTGGCGAACCTGCCGAAGTCAAAGCCCCGAAGGGGAACCCGTCCGGAACCGGAAATACCGGTGCAGCTGGGTCTGCCGAGACTCCTGATGCCGAGGCCCCTGTCGGGACTCCGACGGCGGGGGACACCCCCAAAGAACCGGGGCCGGGAGTCGTCGAGGACCCGGTCGAGATTCTCGTCGGCCTAGCAGAAAGGGGCGAGATCGACCCATGGAACATCAACATCATCGAAGTGACCGACCGGTTCCTCTCCGAGCTTGAGCGGTGCCGGCAGCTCAACCTCCAGATCTCGGGGCGCACGCTCTTTTTTGCGGCCACGCTCCTCCGGATGAAATCCGAGAACTTGGAACTCGGATCCGGTGATGACAGCGACAGTGAAGGTGAGGGTGGCGAGGACTTCGATCTCGCGGGCGACATTGACTTCGAGGATGAGGGCCGATTCGGACCCATCGAACGGCTGGAACGGGAGATCCAGCGTCGGCTCGACCGTAAAAGCCTCCGGAAGAGCCCGGTCACCCTCTTCGAGCTGATCATCGAACTCAAGAACCTTGAAAAAGAGGAGCGGAGGCGGCGCCGGCTTCCTCCCGCAGATGACGATTACCTGGTCGAAGCCGACGATGTTGTCGGTATCGCCCACGAGGAAGGGTACCAGGACTCGGCCCGGCAGGTCATCGAGGAGTGCCTCGCAAACGCCGACCCGGACACCGAGATCACGCTCACGGAACTCTGTAAGGATCTCGGCTGGCAGCTTCCCGATGTATATATCCCGCTGCTCTTTTTAGCGCTGGACGGGCAGTGCAACCTCCGGCAGGAAGAGTTCTTCGGGGACGTGTTCGTGCACGTGGTGAAGGCGGACGAGGAACCGGACCAGGGCGACACGGTAGTATGACGCCGGGTATCCGGCTGTTTTTAGCAGGGTCCGACCGGTTCATGATCCACAACCGGAACGGGAGATCTCACCCTGCCATGCAGTTGTATATCCACCCCGTCACCTGATAGGTCGGCGGGCTGTTGTCGGGACGCATGTCATTATCGATGCGCCACTCAAAAAGGCCGGCAAGGTTGTGCTCTTTTACATAGGCGCATTTCGCCGCAATCGAAGCCTCGGTATCCGGCCCCACGTTATCGGTATATGCTGATTCGCTCTCGACACCCCCGATCATTTTCTCGTAGGGGAAGCCGGCCGCCGCATAGGAGTCGGCGTACGATACGAGATCGTACTTATCCCCGATCCCATAGGACATTATGTTGATCTGGTCCACGCTGTCATTGAGGTCGGCGACCGTTTCTGCCGATTCGACCCCGGGCCAGACCGTGTGGGTCAGCCGGTAGGGACGGCCATGCGGGTTGTTCCCGGCTGCCGCAAACGTAGCGTGGCATATCGAGAGAAGCGAGGTCAGTTGCGGTGCATACTCGTCGATCCGGCTGCTCTCCCAGTCCATGTCGTAACCGTCGAGATCATACTCTTTCATGTAGGCAAGGACACTGTCGGCAAACTTCTGCGGGTCTTGTGCGGCTGCGAGGTATTCAGTATCAAGATCGCTGCCGAAATTCGAGGTGATGAAGACCTCCATGTCCGGGTTATTCTCGTGGCAGAGTGCCACCATCTCCCGGATCCTGCGCTGCATCTCCGCCCTCTGTGCGGTATTGTCAGCCGAATCCCCGACCGGCAGATCTGTGAGCACCCCGTCATGGAGCGTCGCAAACCCGATGTAGATCCGGTTGATCTTTGTCCACGGGATCTGGTCTTTTGCCTGCATAACCTGACCGTAGGTATCGTCATTCGGGTCCGGGTAGAGGTACCAGTAGGCAGCGATCACTTTTCCATCTGCCACGGTGGTCGGGGCCGGTGTGCTCCCGGTCACCGGGGTACTTTCTATCTGCGGCGTTCCCGTCCCCGTTGGCAGGGCAGCGTTCTGGGTGCAGCCTGCGGCAAAAAGGAGCAGCGCAGCAAGGATCAGTACGGGGAGAGTCAGCCTCATGATCGGTTAGTCCGTTGTATATGCACTTATAGTCCTGCGCCCACCCGCTAGAGTAACTCCGGTACAGACTCCGCCCATGCCTCCACCTTCTTACGGATAGCATCGTCCGTATACGAGGATACGGTAACGCGGCGCCGGGCGAGGCTGACAAAGTAGATCCCGTCGTTTGGGTCATGGCATTTCAGGATCACTGAGAAGAGATCCGCGTCCTTCCGGTGCCGGATCTTCCCCCGGTGGGCAGCGAGGTTTGCCATGTTCGAGATCATGGCGGCGATCCCGGTCTCGTAACCTTCGACCGAGTCGTAGACCTCCGAGCTTGTCCCGATGCGTTTTTCTCCCGGGGTCGTGTAGGCAAATTTTGCGGTATACATCTCGCGGACGACCTTGACCGGGGGATAGTTCTTCCGCAATGAGAAGAACGAGGTGCAGCCGAGCGGGTTTGACCGGACAAGTGTCCTGACAATGGAATCGAAAGTTTCGATATCGGGAATCGGATGTTTCAGGATCCGGTAGGCGCTCAGGGATCCCGGTTTTGGAGTAAAGACCGGCATACACTGCGATATCTGCTCCCTCATGCAGAAAGCCTTACCGGTTAGTGGAGGGGGTCACACATACAAAAAGTGGTTTTAGGCCTTTTTGGATCCCGGGTAGATTCCTCCCTGCCAGAAAGAGAATTTTACGATATAATATTTTAGGATTTTTTTACTGGTTTTCCCGTGTGACTAGAGCGCATTTCGGCCAAAAAAACAAAAAAGGATCATGTGACCCCCCATTGGACAATTTCTTTTTACCTACATTTTACCTGCGAAATCTCCACATCTTTAAGATAAAATTTTGACCTTTTTTGCTCAATGTCTGCATATTGTGGGTGCAGGGGTCTCATATACCTAAAGTGTTGTCCGGGCATTCCCGCTCATTTTCCCGCTGCCCGATCAGGCCTGACGTCATTTTTATAAGGTGCGCTCCAGTATCGTATACTATGGATTACGGCGCACTTGTTTCAGAATCGATAGGGTACACAAAGGCAGCTCTTGCGGGGAACTGGGTCACGTGGCTTATTTTTATCATCTGCAGCCTGCCCCTTGCCCTTATCAGGTTCGTGTTCGATCCGAAAACGATCTTCACCGGGGCAACGATTCACTGGGATTTGATCCCGTGGCCCCGGCTCGTCGCGCTCTGTTGTGCAGGATTACTCCTTTCGTTTATCATATCGGGGTACCTCGTCCGGGTCTACCGCGGGACAACGCCCCCGCCCGTGTTTAATGCGTGGTGTTCCCTGTACCTTGACGGGATCAAGCTCGCCATTGTCGGGTTCCTCTGGTTCGTCCCGGCTCTTGTCATCTTTGTTATCGCATTTGCCTTCATGTTCTTCGGGGCTCATGGCAGTGCGTCCATGGGCACAATGACGGGCGCCGGGTTCATCCTCATCCTTATCGGGCTTATTGTGCTCGTGATCACCTGCCTCTATGCGGTTCTTGGCAGTGTGCGCTTTGCCCGTACCGGCAGCATGAGGGAAGGGCTCCGGTTCTCCGCGATCACCGGTACGATCCAGGCGATCGGCTGGGGTACTTACATCCTCGCCCTAGTGATCATGATGGTGCTTGTCATCCTCGCCAGTCTCGTCATCTCGCTCTTCGCGCTGATCCCGTTTGCCGGATGGGTTATCCAGCTGGTGCTCACGCCGATCATTTCGGTCTTCTCCGCCCGGTATATCAGCCGGGTCTATGACCACAGCGTCCCGCCGGCGCCGGTACCTGCACCGGTCACTGCCTGAAAAGCCGTCGAGCGCCCCCCGGGCGTATCTTTTTTTCAGACGAGTAAAGAACTGAAAAATGAGCAGGGTATGGTTGAACCCCCGAGTTCACACAAACTCTCCCCATGTGTTTTTGCCATAATTGCGGGATGTACCTGCTAACCTGTTATGTCCGGGTGCGGCCCCCCGCGAATTTTAGCGTCCCGGGCCGGAAAATTATGCGCGATCGCGGATGCCCGGGCCTTGTAACCTCCATCGAACCGACCCCGTTATCCTGCATACGTGGTATGCGATAAGCGCAGCGGTGGGGGAATCAGAGATGAGGCTGGTGCGGCAGGGTGGGGCCGGGTTCAAGGTATTTCCTGCGCGACCCGTTCCGACCGGTGGTTCGCAAGGATACAGTTCCCGCTCAAATGTGCGCCATTTCCTGCATTTGCCCCTGATTTCAGCGGCATTTCGGGATCGATCCTGAGGGCCCGGTGGCAGTCGCGCCGTATGCTACGACCGGGAATGCCTCCAAAATCTGAAATCGTGACATATGGATTCGAAATGCAATTCTTGCCGATTTTAAGAAGTATCTGGCCATCAGATACAATCCCGGCATGTGCTACAGATTTTGAAAATGGGATGAACGGGAAGTAATCCTTAAATGCTAGAGTGTGGAATAATGTGATCCACAATTTCTGATGAAGACCCGACGAAAACGGCCCGCAAGGGACGTATCGGGTCCGAAGTGGGCACAGTGCAGGCAACAAGGTATAAATAATCCTTTAACCTACATTGTAAGCCCGTGTTTACATCAAAAACACGACGAAAGGCGTGTGATGAAGATCCAATAAAACCGGTAGATCCCGGGGTTTGGTTCCGAATACAAACACTGCATGTAACAAGGTATAAATATCCTTGAAACATACATTATGAGCCCGTGTTCAAGTGAACAAACACGACGAACATACGCAAATATTCTTTGATGGAGATCCAACACGACCCGGCTTGACCGGAGTTGGTTCTGACGTTGATACTGGCAATGCGGAAATTTGTTTAGTAACCGCTAATTCCTCGAAATTAAGGTTCAGATATTTAGTGTGCGTACAGATGTACAATTAGAATTCTGGTTGATCCTGCCAGAGGCCACTGCTATCGGAGTTCGATTAAGCCATGCGAGTCGAGAGGTGTAAGACCTCGGCATACTGCTCAGTAACACGTGGACAACCTACCCTGAAGAGGGGGATAACCCCGGGAAACTGGGGATAATACCCCATAGATTATGGATGCTGGAATGCTCTGTAGTTGAAAGGTCCGCCGCTTCAGGATGGGTCTGCGGCCGATTAGGTTGTTGTTGGGGTAACGGCCCAACAAGCCTGTAATCGGTACGGGTTGTGGGAGCAAGAGCCCGGAGATGGATTCTGAGACACGAATCCAGGCCCTACGGGGCGCAGCAGGCGCGAAAACTTTACAATGCGAGCAATCGTGATAAGGGAACTCCGAGTGCCTGTAAAATCAGGCTGTCCGCCAGTGTAAATAACTGGTGAAGAAAGGGCCGGGCAAGACCGGTGCCAGCCGCCGCGGTAATACCGGCGGCTCGAGTGGTGGCCACTATTACTGGGCTTAAAGCGTTCGTAGCTGGTCTGTTAAGTCTCTGGGGAAATCTTCCGGCTTAACCGGAAGGCGTCTCAGGGATACTGGCAGACTAGGGACCGGAAGAGGTGAGAGGTACTCCAGGGGTAGGAGTGAAATCCTGTAATCCTTGGGGGACCACCTGTGGCGAAGGCGTCTCACCAGGACGGCTCCGACAGTGAGGAACGAAAGCTGGGGGAGCAAACCGGATTAGATACCCGGGTAGTCCCAGCTGTAAACGATGCACGTTAGGTGTATCGGTGACCACGAGTCACCGAGGTGCCGAAGAGAAATCGTGAAACGTGCCGCCTGGGAAGTACGGTCGCAAGGCTGAAACTTAAAGGAATTGGCGGGGGAGCACCACAACGGGTGGAGCCTGCGGTTTAATCGGACTCAACGCCGGGAAACTCACCGGACAAGACAGCTGAATGATAGTCGGGCTGAAGACTCTACTTGACTAGCTGAGAGGAGGTGCATGGCCGTCGTCAGTTCGTACTGTGAAGCATCCTGTTAAGTCAGGCAACGAGCGAGACCCACGCCAACAGTTGCTAGCTCGTCCTCCGGGATGGAGAGGACACTGTTGGGACCGCCTCTGCTAAAGAGGAGGAAGGAATGGGCAACGGTAGGTCAGCATGCCCCGAATTGTCCGGGCTACACGCGGGCTACAATGGGTGGGACAATGGGTATCGACACCGAAAGGTGAAGGCAATCTCCTAAACCCATCCTTAGTTCGGATTGTGGGCTGCAACTCGCCCACATGAAGCTGGAATCCGTAGTAATCGTGTTTCAAAATAGCACGGTGAATATGTCCCTGCTCCTTGCACACACCGCCCGTCAAACCACCCGAGTGAGGTCTTGATGAAGCCGTCGTTTTCTGCGGCGGTTGAATCTAGGTTTTGCAAGGGGGGTTAAGTCGTAACAAGGTAGCCGTAGGGGAATCTGCGGCTGGATCACCTCCTAACGAATTTTATTTCGGGTTTATGCGGTTGCTAGACAAACTGTAAAATTGCCGGTGTCGACAAGAAAAGGCTCAGGTGTTCGAAAAAGGGAACACAATAATCTGGGTTCGAATCCCAGGGGGCTGTTTAGATGCACCTCGAGATGTGAATCACGAGGGAAGGGCTGAAAGTCAAACCAATGACTTTGCGAGGCCGTGTAAAGGTTTGCACTCAGGACGTTAAATGGGTTTAGCGGAGCATTAGTTTAAACCTACCAGTGGATGGCTCGGTTCAAGTGCCGAAGAAGGGCGTGCCAAGCTGCGATAAGCTCCGGGTAGA
>NZ_JBAVMX010000014.1:0-1878 GCF_049690535.1 Methanoregula sp.
GCATCGGGGATCGCACGCCCGATGATGACGCTCATCGCGTAGTTGATATACGCGACCTTCATCTCTTTTTCGATACTGATCGGCTCGACCCGGTGGGTAAGCGGGCCGGATGCGGGAGGCATGTCGCCTTCAGATGTCAAGGTTGGTCACCTCCTTTGCATGGCGCGTGATGAACTCTTTTCGTATCTCCACATCCTTTCCCATCAGCGTCTTGAAGATCTCGTTTGCTTCCAGGGCATCCTCGATATTGACCTGCCGGAAGACCCGGTGCTCGGGACTCATGGTCGTATCCCAGAGCTGCTGGGCATTCATCTCACCAAGACCCTTGTACCGCTGGACGGAGACACCCTTCTCCCCCATCTCGGCGGAGAGTTTTTTCATGTCCTCTTCGGTAAACGCGTATTTCTCCTCTTTTCCCCGTGCGATACGGAACAGAGGCGGCTGGGCGATATACACATACCCAGCCTCAATGACTTTGAGCATGTACCGGTAGAAGAAGGTCAAAAGGAGCGTCCGTATATGCGCACCGTCGACATCGGCATCGGTCATGATCACGATGTGGTGGTACCGTGCCCGCTCGACATCAAACTTGTCACCGATACCGGTCCCGATCGCGGAGATCAGCGTCTGGATCTCGGCGTTCTTTAAGATCTGGTGCTCGCCTGCCTTTTCCACATTGAGGATCTTTCCGCGGAGGGGAAGGATTGCCTGGAACTTTCTGTCCCGGCCCTGCTTTGCGCTGCCGCCTGCTGAGTCCCCTTCCACGATATAGATCTCGCTTTTCTGGGGATCGCGTTCCGAGCAGTCGGCAAGCTTGCCGGGGAGGCCGGAGCTCTCCAGAGAACTCTTGCGGCGTGCGAGTTCCCGTGCGTTCCGTGCTGCCTCGCGTGCCTTCGCTGCCGAGAGCGCCTTCTCGATAATGATAGCGAGCACCCTGGGATTCTCGTCAAAATACTGGCTGAGCGCCGCATAGACAAGCGAATCCACGATGCCCTTAATGTTGCTGTTCCCAAGGCGCATCTTGGTCTGGCCCTCAAACTGGGGATTTGCCATCTTGACCGAGATCACCGATGTCATGCCCTCACGGACATCCTCGCCCCGGAGCGTGAGCGTCGCATTCTCTTTTATGAGGTTGTTGCGCTTTGCGACCGTGTTGATGGCCCGGGTGATCGCGCTCCGGAACCCTTCGAGATGGGTACCGCCCTCGCGGGTGTTGACACTGTTGACATAGGAATACACCTTATCGTCGTATCCAGTAGTGTACTGCAGGGCGGCCTCGATTTCGACCTTATTCTCGAGGTCCTTCTGGGTGATATCGATGGGGACGGGGTGGAGGCACTCGGTCCCCTCGTTTAAGTATTTCACGAACTCCGAGAGCCCGCCGGTGCAATACGAAGCGCGGGTGCCGGTACGTTCATCCATAATACTGATGGTGAGGCCGGCGTTGAGGAATGCGAGCTCGCGGAGCCGGGTGGCAAGGGTGTCATAATCGAACGTAACGGTCTCGAATATGGTCGCATCGGGCCGGAAGATGATCCTGGTACCCGTAAGTTTCTGGCCGAACTCTGCAAAGAAACGGGTACGGTCCTCCGCTTCGATAACGACGGGATCTACCGGCACTGCCGGTTCAGCGGGGGGCACAGGTACTGCAGGTTCTCCCGGCACCGCCGGTTCAGCGGGAGGTACAGGTACTACAGATTCTCCCGGCACCGCCGGTTCAGTGGGGGGTACAGATGCTACGGGTTCTGCGAGCCCGGACAGGCTCTGCTGGACGGTTACATGCACGGTGCCCCGGGTAAATGCAGCCGGTGCGCCGTACCACTGCTGGTACCGGACAAGCGCCTCGTTGAGCGTCTCTTCCCGCTGCATGAGGGGGCC
>NZ_JBAVMX010000015.1:0-3209 GCF_049690535.1 Methanoregula sp.
CGATGGGAGCGACCGGGGTCCGGGGGCTCCGGGTCGCAAACGAGTGCGGGATCCCGGTCACGATAAACGACAAGGACCCGGAAGCGATCCCCTTAATTGAGAGAAACGTGGCCCGGTCCGGCCTTCCTATCGGGGTCACCTGCCGGGATATCAGTTCCCTCCTGTCCGAGCAATCGTTTGACGCGGTCGACCTCGATCCGTTCGGGACACCTGCCTCCTTTGTCGATGCCGGGGTCCGGGGCTGCCGGAGGTTTTTACTCGTGACAGCCACCGATACGGCACCGCTCTGCGGGGCGCATCTCCGGGCCGGGATCCGCCGGTATTTCGCCCGCCCGAAAAACACCGCGTACCATGGGGAAGTGGGGCTCCGGATTCTCCTTGGTTTTGTCGTGCGGGAAACGGTGAAATATGACCGGGGCATCGAACCGCTCTTCTGCTTTGCTCGGGAACATTTCGTCCGCTTAAATCTCAGGATCACCCGGGGCGCACAGGCCGCGGACAGGACGATTACACACATCGGTTTTGTGATGCAGTGCCCCTCCTGTGCCTATCGCGAGGAGCAGCCCGGCATGGTTCCCACCTCTGCCACCTGCCCGCACTGTAAAAAACCACTCGATCCGATCGGCCCGCTGTACCTGGGAACCCTGTTCCACGAGGAAACCCTTATGCAGATGCAGGAGCAGCTTGCCGGCTGCGAACTCGGTACAAAAAAGGAACTGGCAAAACTGCTTGCAGTCTGTCATGAGGAACTGCCTCTTTCCAGCCACTACGATTACCATCTGCTCGCCCAGTCGCTTGCCGCATCCCCGCCGCCGATTGCGACGGTCCTTGAACGGTTGCGTTCTGCCGGGTATCCTGCCAGCCGTACGCATTTCTCCGGCACCGGGGTAAAAACAGGTGCCCCGCTCCCGGTACTTCTCGATGCAATCTGCCCCTCCGGCAGTACCGGGAAAAAGCCGGACTAAAAAAGAGCCCTCGTGTCCCGTGGCCGCGCAAGAGTGATACCCGTATTAACACGGCACGGGAATCCGTTTATTTACGGCAACCCGGAACGATCCCAGGGGTACGGCAATTTCAAACCGCACACCCCTGCCCTCCACACCGTTTTCCGTTATGGTAAACCCGGTGATCGCCAGGATCTCGCGGATCAAAAAAAGACCGTACCCGTGGCTCTTTCCCTTGCTGCACTGGAAGATGGCGGGGCGGGTGGATGCATGAATGCCCGTACCGTTATCTTCGTATACGATCTTCAGGGCATCACCCTCACTGTGGCATGTCAATTTCACCGAGGTAATATGCCCGCCATGCCGCAGCGAATTATCGAGGAGATTGAAAAATACCTTCCCGGCCATGGGATCGGCAAGGATCTCGGTCGCGGCACATTCCGACCCGATGGTGATATCAAGATCCCATGCGTGAACTTCCTGCCGGGCGCGTGACATAAGCTCGCCGACATTCTGCCAGACCGGGGCAATGATGCCAAGATCCTGGTAGTTCTTGCTAAACCGGTTAATCCGCTGGATCGTCGTAGCTGCCCCGTGTATCCGTTGCGCGATCTCAAGCGGCGGCAGGGGGGGCTTCTCATCTTCAAGAAACGAGAGGTACCCGAAAATCACGGTCAGCTGGTTGTCGATATCGTGCCGGGTGATGCTGTTGAGTATTTCCAGTTTCGCCTGGGCAACGACCAGCGCATCCTCTGTACATCTCCAGGTACTGATATCCCCGACGATCCCGAGCACGTATATTTTCCCGTCTGTGTCGGTAAACAGGCGGGAAACTGCCCGCACATGATGGACGGTCCCTTTCGTATCCACGGTACGGTAATCCGAAGGGAAGGACGTTCCGGTTTTGATCTCCCCAAACTTGCTACTCAGCCGGCCTGCATCATCGGGCACTACCAGACTGGTCATCGCACGCCCGACCATCTCTTCGGGAAGCAGTCCCAGGATCTCAAAGCAGCCGGGGCTGACATAGACGAATTTCCCGTTCTCATCGAGGATAAAGACCACGTGGTTGAGGGCTTCCAGAAGTATGCGGTATCGCTGTCCGTCCCCGTTCCGGTTAAAATCAGCCTCAATCATCACGTCCCCGGGTGTTTTGCCGATGCCATACCGCCGGAAGACCGTCGTTTTTAACGGTCTTCCACGTTCGCTCCGGTAGGACGGTATATGTTGCAGTACAAAATATTCGTTTTGATATAATATCCGGTTAAAAGACACGGGAAAATATAGGGGTACACCAACCCGGGTGCAGACCCCGGGGAATAATACCCCGTTCAGACCTGTTGATAAGGCGCTAGTGTTCGATGATGATGGTAAGGATGTCCCCATCGAGAAGCGTATGCGTCAGGCCGACCCTCTGGCCGCCGTGCTTCACGGATTTTCCCCAGACCCGGGCATACCTGAACCGGCGCACGAAGTCCCGGTGGAGTTTGATACAGACCGTTTCGACCGTGCTCCCGGTCCTGACGATCAGCGGTACTTCGAGATCGGCCTCGCCGTTCTGGGGCTTTAAGTAGACCCGCATGAACCCGAGGCTGTCATAGATCGCATCCTTGAACTCCTCCATGTGGTACCCGGAATGGGCGGAGATCATGAGCGGCTCGACGTCGAACCTCTTCTTGATATCATGCTCGATCTCAAGGTAGGCCTCCTTATCGATGAGGTCGACCTTGTTGACTGCAATGAACGCCGGGACGTAGACGCGGTTCCCCTGCACTGCATCGATAAAGTCTTCCTGCGTCGCGTTCCCGCGTATCAGCACTTCCGCGTTCATCATCTTGCTCTCGGAGAGGATCGACCGGACGTCCTCGATGTCAAGGTCAAGCGCCCCGACCGCCGAGAGCCGGATGCCACCCACCGAGGATTTCTTGATGGTGATATCGGGTTTCGGGACGTTGATACGGATGCCCGCGTCGTAGAGTTCCTTGATGAGGACGTTCACGTGCTTGCCGTTGAAGACGTCCACGAGAATGATGATGATGTCGGCGCTCCGCACGACGCCGATGACTTCCTTGCCCCGGCCCTTGCCCATGGCTGCGCCGGCGATAAGTCCCGGGATATCGAGCAGCTGGATCTTCGCACCCTTGTGTTCGAGCGCGCCGGGCACCACGGTGAGGGTGGTAAACGCGTACGCAGCGACTGCGCTCTCGGTACCGGTGAGCTTGTTGAGGAGCGTGCTTTTACCGGTCGACGGGAACCCGACGAGCA
>NZ_JBAVMX010000016.1:0-5724 GCF_049690535.1 Methanoregula sp.
GTCGATGACGCAGCTCGTCCCCCTCCCAAAACCGGTGACCGATGAGGGATCCTCTGCAACGTTCAGGGATGGTGTGCTGGAAGTTCATCTCAAAAAGATCACGAAAGAATCACGGGGAAAAATACCCGTTGACTAAATGATTGCAAAAGGATCATGAAGGAATAATACTGCTGGCACGTATCTGTAACCTGCCTCGCGGCAGAGAACGGATTCCGGGGGTTGGCGTGCCGGAAGTTACGTGAGAGGAACCTTCCGGATCCTTCGGGCGCCCCTGATCCCGGGACAAACCAAATCTCCTTTTTTATTGCTTGTAAATACGGTGGAAACAGTAAACTTTGACAGACACACGAAGTCTGGTGTACTTATCTTCCGGCATACGACCGCATCCGGGTTTTCTTCCATGCCCCGTATCCTGGCAGAAAACACGTGACAACTGGATAATAATCCTCATAAACCTCCGGGTCAAACGACTACCCACAGACCCGGACGCCCGTCCGGGCTATTCGGGGGAAAAACGCCGTTTGCGGCGTGATCCGGTGGTACTGATGATTCTTGAAGATTTCCTTATAAAATCCGGCACGGAAAAAAACCTCGCTGAACTCATCCTCTTTTTGAGCGAACAGGCCGGCCCCGTCAGGCAGGGTTTCCTTACCCACTGTATGAATACCTCGGTCTGCGGCACCCGGAACATGTTTGGCGAAGACCAGAAGCCGCTTGACAAGTATGCCGATGACGTGTTTGTCGAGGGCCTCAAAAAATCCCGCCTTGTCCGGTACATCGCGACCGAAGAGCAGGACCGGATCATCGAAGTAAAAGACGCAAAGACCAACTTCGGTGTCGTCATCGATCCGCTTGACGGCTCCTCGCTCCTTGACGTGAATCTCTGCGTCGGCTCGATCATCGGCATCTACCCCGGCCCGGTCCTCATGAAAGGTTCGGCCATGGTCGCTGCCCTGTACATGCTGTACGGGCCCCTCACCCTCCTGACCGTCACCACCGGCCACGGCGTCCACGAATTCGTAAAAGACGAGACCGGCAAATTTGTGCTGCGCGAGGAGAATATCCGGATCCCGGAGGGGAAGATCTACGCACCCGGGGCGCTGCGCAGGGATTACCTCCCGGCCCATGCCCGCTGGATCGCCGGGCTTGAAAGTGCCGGCTACAAGCTCCGGTTTTCCGGCTGTTTTGTCGCAGACGTCCACCAGATCCTCCACAAGGGCGGGGTGTTTACCTACCCTGGCTACAAAGGAAAAGAAAAAGGAAAACTGCGGATCCTGTACGAGGCAAACCCCATGGGCATGATCGTCTGCGAAGCAGGCGGGGCCGTCAGCAATGGGAGCACCGATTACCGCGAGATCAGGCCGGAAGCGATTGACCAGACCACGCCCATCTATATCGGTGGCAAAAAAGAGATCAGCCAGATTGAAAAATATATGAAGGAAGGATAAGTACACTCTAAAACAGGAGCAGGAACATGAAGGCACAAACGTTTGGTCCAATCCCCGGCTCGACCATCTTACACGGCATCTCCGGCAAAAAAGCGATTGTCATGGCCGCAAATGTCCGTATCGCAACGGTCGCCGAGGGAATTTTCAAAGCAGCAAAAGATACCGATTCTGCGGTTTTCATGGAACTTGCCCGGTCAGAATCCGATCTTAAAGGGGGCTACACCGGGATGACTCCGCAGGTATTCTCGGGAAAGATGAATGCAGCGGCAAAGGCGGTCGGGTTTGATATCTGGGCGCTCCACGCGGATCACATCACGATAAAAAAGGGCGATGCCGCAGAGGTCGACGGGACAAAGCAGCTGATCGATGCGCAGGTAAAAGCTGGGTACACCTCGTTTGCCATCGATGCCTCGCACCTCTTCAACTTCGAGGGAAAAACCGTCCGTGAAGAACTTGAGGAGAATATCCGGGTTACCACCGACCTTGCCCGTCATATCCGGCAGAAAATGAACGGGAAGGAGTTCGGCCTTGAAGTGGAAGTCGGGGAGATCGGGAGAAAAGACACGGAAGGTCTTGTCCTGACCCGGCCGGAGGAGGCCGTCGGGTTTATCAAAGCCCTCAATGAAAACGACGTCCACCCCCATGTGCTCGCCATCGCAAACGGCAGCTCCCACGGCCACGCGTACGATGCAAACGGGAACGTGATCGAACAGCTCTCCATCGATATCCCCCGGACAAAGGAGATCGCACAGGCGCTGCGTGACAACCACCTGCATGTCGGCATCGCCCAGCACGGCATCACCGGCACCCCCCGGGATCTCATCAACCTGCATTTCCCCAAAGGCGACATCATCAAGGGCAATGTCGGGACGTTCTGGCAGGACGTGGCGTTTGGCATCCTAAAAATCTACGAACCCGCTCTTTACCAGAATATAACGGACTGGACGCTTGAGAAGTACCGGCCCACAAATCCCGGTAAGAAAGACCGGCAGATCTTCGATGGCAACTGCAAGATGGCCATTAAGGAATTCTATAAGGAAATTTACGCGGTCGACGAAGAGACCAACAAGGCCATGCAGGCGATGGCCTACGCGGAAAGCCTGGTCTTTTTCAGGGCCTTTGGTGCTTACGGCACGGCATCAGCCATACGTAAGACCCTTGGATAAACCGGTTGCGGGAACACCGCCCGCCCCCTGTTTTTTAAAAGGTATTTTCGCCGCACCACCGCCATTTCTAGCAAACTTTAATTATCTTACGACCCTAATCAGGACAGATGGTTAACGGAATTGTTTTGCCCATAAAAAAAGTGTTTGCACTCGTAGATTCCAAGATTACCGTTGAGATCAAGGATGAGGGGCGCAAGCTGCAGGGCAGGCTTGTCGCGGTCGACGAATATCTGAATATCCACATGGACGAGACGATCGAGTTTGTCAACAACGAGCGGGGCAGGAGCCTGGGCACGGTCGTCATCCGGGGCAATAATATTCTTACCATTGCTCCGTTGCTCTAAACTGCTAAAGGGGACTGAATCGCGATGCCTGAACCTGAAGACGACGCCTACGCCTTAATCCAGTCTAGACCGGAGGGTGTCCTCCAGAGCGAGCTCTGGAAGGAACTGGGTGTGGACAGCCGGAAATGTTCGAGGATCGTAAAAAAACTCGAAGAGACCGGGCTTATCGATCGTGTTGAATTCAAGAAAGACGGGATCAAGACCTATCTGCTCCGTGCAAAAAGGCAGCCGGTACATCCCGAGAACCTGCTTGCCGGGGACGAACTGATCCCGTGTATCGCCTGCGACCTGGAATGCGTGGTGCAGGAGTGCCACCCGCTGATGGACTGGATGTACCAGCTCGCAATTGTCGGAAACACCAACAAGTGACAGGTTCCCGCCGTTTTTTTTAAGAGTTTTAACGAATTTCCCGACAATATTTTTCCCTTGTATGACCCGTTTCCGGCTGCCGTTAATAGTTGAGTGCCTGCTCTTTTTTGTCCCGCTCAATATCTATGGCATCGGCAATAACCTTGCCACCGGTGTCCAGTGGGCCCTCTTCCGGTACCAGGAAAGTTACCTCGGAAACAGCCTCATCCTCATACACCGGGATCTCGGTTACGTGCTCAATGGAACACTCAGAGGGTCCAGTGCGTTTTCAACGGTCATCTGGATACTGGGGGCATTTCTCCTTGTCGCCGCACTGATCCTTCTTACGTTTGCCACCGTACTGGATGACGCCCGGCCGGTAAAACCGGCAGGCCTGCTCAACATCGCTGGTGGCGTGCTCTTTCTCGTCGCGATGCTCGTCCAGTACGGCCCTGCCCTTCACAGCGATCACGGTTTTTCCCTGCCTATTGGCGTCCCGCTTATCCTTGTCACGGGGTGCTGGCTCGTGTTCGGGAACTTTTGTGACGACGAAGACGGGACCGTGGACGGCGGGGACACGGAATCTCACGACAGCGACAGCAGTTAAATTTGGAACCTGCCGGACCTCGTGGTCACACATGCCCTTTACGGGTGAGACAGGGGCATTCCGGGCATAAATTACGCGAAATCTGCAATTTCCCCTTTTCCCAGTCAAGTATTTATTGCAAAAATATCCAGATCATAGGTATACACCGGGAGGCGAGCAGCCCGCGCCCCGGGAGTCCCAGATGATATCCGTCCTGTTTGTCGATGACAATACCGATTTTCTCGCGCAATTTCGCCCGTTTTTAGAGAAGACGGGGGAGGTCAGGCTGGACGTCGTGCCGTCCACCAAACTGGCGATCGAGAAACTCAAGAGCCGGAACTTCGATGTCATCGTCTGCTACGAGAAAGTGTCAGCGGTCAACGGGATCGAGTTTGTTGCCGACATGGACGGCATCGGCTTTTTGCTCTACCTCCGGTCCATAGGAAACCCCACACCGGTCATCCTCTTTTCCCGCATGAGCGAGAACCGTGTCGCATTTGAAGAGGTCAATAACGGTACCGAAATTGTCATCCCCAGAATTGCGGACCTGCGTTCCCCGGCAGCGGATCTCGTCACCTTAATGAAGCAGACGGCACTGCGCAAGAAGTCGGAGCGGGACCTTAAACTGCAGAACGACCAGCTCACCCTGATCCTCTCGGCAACGCCGCTTGGGATCTTCCAGATGAGGAATGCCACCGTCGAGTGGATCAACCGCCCGCTTGTGACGCTTCTCGGGACGTCCGAGTCGGCCATTGTCGGAAAACCGGTCCGGGCATTTTTTAAGAGCGAGGAGGAGTTCGGGCAGGTCTGCCGGGACCTCCAGACCCACCGGGACGCACTCGGGAACGGGTATGCAGAGTGCGAACTCGTGCGGGCCGGCGGAAGTTTTGTGGCCTGCACCCTCCAGGCCCGGCTGCTCGACCCGCTTGACGCACAAAAAGGCGGCACCGTTGTCGTGACCGACATCTCCGAGAAAAAGAAGATGCGCGATGCCGTAAAGGAGAGCGAAGCGAAGTACCGGGAGATGATGCAGAACGCCCAGAGCATCATCATCCGGATGGACATGCAGGGCGTCATCACGTACACCAATACCTACGCGGCGGCATTCTTCGATTATTCCGCAAGCGACCTTGTCGGGAAGAACGTTGTCGGGACGATCGTGCCGGAGAAGAACCGGGGCGGCCACGATCTCTCGATGATGGCAAACGATCTGGGGTTCAACGCCGAGGGGTATGCCATCAACGTGAGCGAGAACATCCGCCGGAACGGGGATATTGTCTGGATCGCGTGGATCAACAAGGCGATCCGCGACCCGCAGGGCCACATCACCGAGGTACTCTGTATCGGCCACGATATCACCGACCGGAAACGGACCGGCGAGGTGCGCATCAGTACCGATACGTGGAAGGACCAGGTGGTCTCCGATACCGATGTACGGGAAGAGGTCTTTGACGCCGTCTTCCATATCTCGACCGAGATTTCGATCGAGGGCCGGGAAGGAAAGGCGGTCGGCACGACGTTTTTAATCGGCGATACCAAGAACGTGCTCGCGAAATCCCGGCAGATCATGCTCAATGCGTTCGAGGGCCATGTCCCCGAGATGCGGATGGTCACGAACCCCGATCTCAAGGAAAATATCAAGGAGTTCGCCCAGCTCGATGGGGCCTTTGTGATCACCGGCGACGGGTTCATCGAGGCTTCGGGACGGTACATCACGGTGGACTCAAGCAAGGTGACACTCCCGAAAGGCATGGGCACCCGGCACAACTCGGTTGCGGCGATAACAAGCGTGACCCGGGCCGTGGGGATCGTCGTCTCCCAGAGCGGCGGCG
>NZ_JBAVMX010000017.1:0-1809 GCF_049690535.1 Methanoregula sp.
TTCTGTTTCTCGATCTGTTGTGCATGATCCAGCAGACGATCGATTGCGCTGCGGTCAAAATCCCCGATGGAAATGATGTGATGCGTGGCAACTCCTCCCGCGCGAGATTTGTCAGGATTATATGCACATCCAGACCTAATGTACCTATCTTCCAGAACACCGGTCGGTACGGGAATCGGGAATCAGGTTCCTGACAGGAATGATATTATCCGATTATTACCTATTTTTACTCTAAAGAATACGTTTATTTTTACAAAAAGGACGTGAGGCATGCAGATACCTGTAGCGCGGCCGGTAATTGGGCCGGATGAAGTGGCGGCTGTATCGGATGTGCTGATGTCCGGCATGCTGGCACAGGGAGAGAAAGTTGCCGAGTTTGAGCAGAAGTTTGCCGGATACTGCGGAACTGCCCATGCGGTGGCGGTCAATAACGGGACGGCTGCGCTCCATGCGGCGCTGCTTGCTGCAGGGATCGGCCCCGGTGACGAGGTGATTGTACCGGCATTCTCGTTTATTGCGACGGCAACCTCGGTCTCGATGTGCGGTGCAAAACCGGTCTTTGCCGATGTAGACGAGCAGACCTTCACTATCCGTCCCGATCAGGTGAAGGAACGAATCACTCCGAAGACCAAAGCGGTCATCGGTGTCCATCTCTTCGGCCAGCCCTTTGATGTCGATCCCATCCTTGAGATTTGCGAAGCACACGCGATCCCCTTAATCGAGGACGCGGCGCAGGCCCACGGCGCGCTCTACCATGGAGTCAAGGCAGGGAACCTCGGCAAGCTTGCCTGCTTCTCGTTCTATGCGACAAAGAACATGATCACGGGTGAGGGTGGGATGGTTACGACGAACGATAAGCCCTTGGCAGACAAACTCCGCCTTATCGTCAACCACGGCCAGAGCGAGAAGTACCTTCACACGATGCTCGGCTACAACTACCGGATGACCGATATCGCCGCTGCGATCGGGATTGTCCAGCTCAAGAAACTGGAAAAGTTCAACATGCGCAGGCGCAAGAACGCTGAATACTATGCGGCCAACCTCACGGCAAAGGGTATCGTCAAGCCAAAGGTCGCCGAAAATGTCCAGCACGTGTACCACCAGTACGTGATACAGGTGACAAATGACTTCCCGCTCACAAGGAGTGCCCTCATGGATCTCCTCAAGGCAAAAGGCATCGGCTCTGCGGTACACTATCCGATTCCGATCCACCGCCAGCCGCTCTATGCACCGGTCGCCGATCCCGATCCCTGCCCGGTGGCGACCCGGCTTTCCGGGACCGTGCTCTCCCTGCCGGTGCACCCGTCGCTTGACACAAAAGACCTCGCGTATGTCTGCGAGACCATCAATAAGGTGAAATAACATGGATGTCGGTGTGATCGGTGTCGGGGCGATGGGGAAAAACCACGTCCGCGTCTATTCCGAACTCAAGAGCGTCGATCATCTCGGGGTCTGCGATGTGAACGCACAAGCCGCCGAAGCGATCGGGAAGCAGCACGGTGCGACCGTATATAAAACCGTTGACGACCTGCTCGCGCATGTGGATGTGGTGAGTGTCTGCGTGCCGACCCAGTTCCATGCGGGGGTTGTCCGGCAGGTCTTTCTTGCAAAGAAGCACACGTTCATCGAAAAACCGATCTGCGCAACGGCGGCTGAGGCCCGGGAGCTCATGGCGGTCCGCCCTGCCGGGATCACCGTCGGCGTCGGGCACATCGAGCGTTTCAATCCGATCATCGCCGAAATAAAAAAGATCGTGACAAAACCCCTGTATGTGGAATTAAAAAGGCATAATCCCGCCTCCGCCCGGGT
>NZ_JBAVMX010000018.1:0-1656 GCF_049690535.1 Methanoregula sp.
GCGGGTCGAACGCGAACTGGTGATGTTCAAGGTGACCGCCGATCAGGGTTCGACCCGGGCTGAGATCATGCAGATCGCGACGATCTTCCGCGCCCAGATCGTGGATGTGGGCGCAAAATCGGTGGTGCTCCAGGTTGTCGGGGATACCGACAAGATCAACGCGATGGAAAAACTGCTGCGCCAGTTCGGGATCAAGGAACTGATCCGGACCGGAAGGATTGCTATTTTACGCGGCACAAAGACCGTGACCAGCAGCAAATAATTTTTTTTGCCCGACGAAAATTTCGGGCTTTGATATTGGTGTGCTGCCGGAACACACCCGCTTTCGATTTCTGACGCCCGCCCGTTTCACTCAGGCCACGTAGTAACTTCCGTGACCGATGGCCTGATCGAAGGTGACAACTTCTCGGCCGGGTATCCTACGGCGCACCCCATGAGGGCCCATTTCCCGGATTCAAGGCCGAGGACCCGGCAGAATTTGGGATTATCCGCCATCTGTGCCGTGATGGACACGATCTGGAATCCGAGGCCAAGCGCAGTTGCTTTGAGCCACATGTTTTCCATGCAGTGGGCAAGGGACTGTGCTTCCACAGGGGGGAACCCTCTCTTTTCAGCGGCAACGATGTAGAATGGAGCCGTGCCGACACCGGGGACCATGCCCATGTCCTTGATCATGGCAAGCCGGTTCATGAACCCGGCGGCCTTTTCCCGCAGCTGTGCATTTTTCGCCGCTGCCTGTTCGAGATCCCCGGCCATGGCAAGAACGGTCTCAAAGACAAGCGGAGAAATTTCTTTCATCGCCTTTGAGCCGTTCCGGACGACTACAAACCTCCGGAAATAATCCTTGTTGTCCCCGATTGCTGCTGCGGCAAACGGGGCATGGAGGCCGGCGTGGAGGATGCTCTCAACCTGAACATCTGCCGGGATCTCACGGGTAAATTTCCGGCAGCTCCGCCGTTCGCCGATGATCCTGTCCAGCACCGCGTTGTCCTGTTCGGTTTTTGTTGCCATTATACTCAAGTCCCACATCCCGTTGGCGTGCCGGGATATTTTAAAGTATTTTCACGGGATGCGCTTTTTATCCGGTTTTGGAGACCGGGTGTCGGATCAATCCGGCACTGATAGTGGGTGTGATGCGGACAGAAGGTTCGGGAAAAGTCCGGGCCGTGGGAGCAGGGGATACTCTGACCTGATTGGATACCCCGGATTCCGTCAGAGTACTTATGATGATGGGGCTATTAGCTTACACAAAAAAATAAAAATAGCCGCCTTCACTCCTGGCGGTGGGAGACAGCCCGGTACAGGAACCAAGCCCCAAGCAGGATCAGGAATGCTGCTGCAATGTAAGGCCAGAAATGGAGTGGTGCAAAAGCAATCCCGACGCCTACAATGATCAGGAATGCCCCGATTATGGCCAGAAACCCGTGGGACCGGTCACAGGATTGATGAGTACCGGCATCCCCTACAGGATCCGCCCCGGGTTTTGCCAGCGTCGCTCCGATAAAACCAAGTCCCAGCCCGATCAGCACACCGGGCCCCGGGTACCCGGCAAGCAATCCGATCCCAAGACCCAAAAGGACACCGGCAGGAATCAGCATGTTTCCGCCATGGTGCCGGTGTGTTTGTCCCCCCTGTTTTGCATCTGCTTCCATGTAC
>NZ_JBAVMX010000019.1:0-9156 GCF_049690535.1 Methanoregula sp.
AGACTATGGCAGAAGTGGTCGAGGTTTTAGTACCCGGCGGAAAGGCAACAGCGGGTCCACCATTAGGACCCTCGCTCGGACCACTCGGTATCAACGTGAAGGCAGTAGTCGATGAGATCAACAAGAAAACCGCCTCATTCAACGGAATGCAGGTCCCGGTCAAGATCGAAGTCGACGCAAAGAAGAACTTCACAGTCTCGGTGGGTATCCCCCCGACGACGGCACTCATCAAGAAAGAGGCCAATATCGAGAAAGGATCCGCAGAGCCCAACGTCAAAGTGGCAGGGAACCTGCCATTCGAGGCCGCAGTCAGAATTGCCAACATGAAACTCGAAGGAATGCTCTCCTACGAGCTCAAGACCGCAGTCAGAGAGGTCGTGGGCACGTGCGTAAGCATGGGTGTAACCGTTGACGGCAAGCGCGCGAAAGACGTGCTTGTCGACATCGCAGCTGGCAAGTATGACAGCGTCCTTGTGAAATAACCGGAGAACACCATAGGAGATCGAAGGGTTCGGTCGCAGACTATGGAGGAATCAGATGGTTGATAGGGCCAAAATTCTGGAAGCCGTAAACACGGCGATTGAAAAGGCGCCAAAGAGAAAATTCTCTGAGAGCATCGATATTACCATCAATCTCAAGAATATCGATATGGCGCAGCCGAAAAATCGTATCGACGAGACGGTTCTTCTTCCCCACGGTACCGGTGAGAATAACGGTATCTGTGTCATCGGGAAAGGGGATATCGTCACGCAGGCAAAGGAAGCCAAGGTTGATCTGATCATCGGCCCTGAAGAGGTAGAACGGCTCGGAGGCGCTCCCCGTGAGGCACGCCGGGTCGCGAGCACCTACAAGTACTTCCTTGCCGAGACCGCGGTCATGCCGCAGGTCGGTCGTTTCTTAGGTCCCCGGCTCGGTCCGCGGGGCCGGATGCCGATGCCGATCCCTGGGCAGACTGATATCCGTCCGATTGTCGAACGTCTCCGAAAGTCGGTGAAGATCCGCACGAAAGACAAGACGGTCTTCTCCACAAAGGTAGGTACGACGGCAATGACGCCGGAGCAGGTCGCCGAGAACATTGACGCGGTCGTCAAGCGTATCGAGTCTGTTCTTGAACAGGGTCACCTTAATGTCCGCTCGGTCTTCGTGAAGACCACGATGGGCCCGTCCGTGAGGCTGGTATAATGGCAGTCTATACCCACCACCTGCCCGCATGGAAGAAGGACGAGGTTGCGGAGATCAAGAAGCACGCAAAAGAGTACACGCTGATCGGGCTTGTCGACATGTACGGCATTCCCGCACAGCAGGTGCAGCAGATCCGCAGGAACCTCCGGGGCAAGGCAGTCATCAAGGTGACACGAAACACCTTGATCGAGCACGCGCTCGGCGAGATTGGCGGGGACGCAAAAACCCTCACCAAGTACATCTCGGGTCACTCCGCGATGATCTTCTCCAACGACAACCCGTTCAAGCTGTACAAGCAGCTCGAGAAGACCAAGACCAAGATGGCCGCAAAGGCCGGCGAAACCGCCCCCGAGGATATCGTTGTCGAGAAGGGGCCCACGAGCTTCAAGCCCGGCCCGATTGTCGGTGAGCTCCAGCAGGCCGGCATTCCCGCAGCGATTGAAGGCGGCAAGGTCAAGATCAGGGAGACCAAGACCGTCGTCAAGAAAGGTGCAGTCATCTCGGCAAAACTTGCCGTTGTGCTCGTCAAACTGGACATCAAGCCCATGGATGTGGGGCTCGCGCTCCAGGTAGCGTTCCACGATGGAAACCTCTACGAGCCGTCCGTGCTCGCAGTGGACGAGACCAAGTTCCTCGCCCAGCTCCAGCTTGCCGGCCAGCAGGCGTTCAACCTGTCGGTCAATGCAGCGATCCCGACGAAAGAGACCATGGCACCGATCCTGACCAAAGCCGTCAGGGATGCACGCGGTCTTGCGATCGAGGCGGCAATCTACGAGAAGGATGTTGTCGATGCGATTATTGGTAAAGCCCAGAGAGAAAGCCAGGTGTTAAAGACCCTGGTAAAATAAAATTATTGAGGTGAACTTAAGATGGAGTATATCTATGCAGCACTTCTCCTGCACAAGGCAGGCAAGAAGGTCGATGAGAACGGCGTCAAGGCAGTCCTTACCGCCGCAGGTGTAAAGGCAGACGAGTCACGCATCAAGGCGCTCATTGCAGCCCTCGATGGTGTGGATATTGAAGAGGCCATCAGCAAGGCAGCCGCAGCACCGGTCGCCGTTGCAGCCGCAGCACCCGCAGCGGGCCACGCAGCAGCACCCGCCCACGAAGAGCACAAGGAAGAGGACAAGAAAGCAGAAGAAGAGAGCGGCATGGCAGGGCTTGGTGCCCTGTTCGGCTAAATCTTTTTTTTCTTCTTCGTTTCCCGTAGTCGGTAATTCACTTATTCTCACGATGGCAATCCGGAGGAGCGGATGCGCCGGCAAGTTCGCCCCACGTTCTTTTTCCGGTTCCGGGCCGGCACCCCGTGACTAAACCGTTACAGCCACGTAGATGTTGTTTTTCGCCGCGACGATCTTCACCCTGACCTGTCCCGACTCTTTATCGCAGCCGAAGACCGAGACCACCCGGTTACGGGCGATGCCGAGCTGTTCCCCGTAGATCCAGCCGGGAGCCTTGATCTCGACTGTCGCTTTCTCGCCTTTGGTAAACACCTGCGGGAGCGACGGCCGCCGCACAGTGCCAAAGTCCCGCCCTGCATCGAGGCGGAGGTGCAGTCCGGACATTTTTTCCCACTCTTTGATACTCCGGTTGAAAAACTGCCACCAGCTCTGGACTTTCACGCCTTTTGGCGTCCTGCCGTACTTATATCGCTCGAACTTCTGGATGCCGAGTGGGGGAAACCGTTTTCCCGCCCCGCACTCCTGCGCAAATCCGATGAGTTTTGGGATCTCCGCATCGTTGATACCCGGCATAAAGACCGGCGCAATGAGGAGGTCCATGGAACTGTTTACAACCGCTTTTGCCGCGCCGCAAACCTTGTCAATATCGTACCAGTCAACACCGGCAAGTTCTCGGGCGAGTGCCGGTTCAAGCGCATGCAGCGAGAGGTTGACCCGGTCGAGCCCTGCCTTTGCGAGCGCCGCGATTTTTGCATCGTCAAGGTGTGTGCCGTTTGTCTGGAGCGAGACGGTGCTAACGGCGTCGATGTTTTTGAGCGCCGCAACCAGCTCGGGAAGCCGGGGATACATGAGCGGTTCGCCCGGGGAATCGATGTGGCACTCGACACCCGTTCCCTTGAACGGCGCAATCTCTTCGACAGCGGAAAGGAGATAGTCCAGTTCTACTTCGTAACTGGTGGCCCGGGTTGTCGAGCATGGGCCGGCATCGACCGAGCAAAAGGGACAGTTTAAGTTGCAGCCGCAGCTCGGGCGCACCTGTAGGAGGCTCGTGCCCCGGTCAATAATGCCAAAATAGAGCGACCCGACAAGGGGAATATCGGATTCAGCCGTGATGCGGACATGTGCCATAACTTCTCCATGCCCGAAAAGGTTCAGCCACCGTTTACCGGAATCTGCATCCCTGCCATTTTCCCCGGAAGATCACCGGACGGGGTTCGTCCATCTGCGGGAGCAGGTACTCGAATGCGTCCTTGTCCACCGGCTTTCTCCCGTTCTTGCGGCAGAACTGGGCAAAGGTGTCATACATGATATCGAGCGGGATGGTCCCCGAAGGGTCGCCGACGAGCAGTTTCTGGTGGAACTCCCAGATCCCCTCGAACTCTGCATCATCCTCTTTTTGGGGCCTGACAATCCCGATGGTGATCTCGGTGCTGACACTCTTTTCATCAGCTGCAGCCTTGATTTCGAGGAAATAATCGTGCACCGCCGCGAGCCCCTGGCGGAGCTCGGTGAGCTCCTTTTCCAGGCTCTGGAGCCTCTTTTCCTGTTCCTGAATTAAATCCAGCGGATACATCACAGCTGATCTCATCTTTGTACTTCCGTCAAGATAAAATGCTTGTTTTTTTTGGATTTTACCGGTGATGGATTCCGGTCTCCCCGGTTTTTGCGAGACTTCCTGCCCAGACACACTGGCCAAAGGAGACGCACCCGTCGCCGGGAGGGTACGCATCGTTGATGATAAGGGTGAGCCCGGCCCGGGTGATCTCTGAACGGATAGTCTCCCTGATCGCCCGGTTCGCGACAACACCCCCGCTCAGTGCTACAAGGGAAATGTCGTCATTTTCTGCCGCGTGGATGGCAAGCGCGGCGATCCCTCTGGAGAGGTTGTACTGGATGGATGCCGCGATGTTGCGGACGGCATTTTTGTCGCTGGGCGGAGTTTGGGAGAACTGCGAGAGCGCGGTTTTGAGGAGCGCCCGGGTTGAGAGAATTTCGCACCCGCCGGCATTTGAAAATACCGGCTCCCACACTTCAGCTGCCCCGCCCGCCGCAACCGCTTCGAGTTTCATTGCAGGTTCGCCATCGTAGGTGCGCTCGCGGCAGCAGCCGAGCAGCGCGGACGCCGCATCGAGCACCCGGCCGGTACTGCTTGTCATCGTGACGTTGAACTTCCCTGCGACCTGTTTTTTGATCACGCCGAGTTCTACGTCCGACCAGCCTCGGTCAGCGAGGAGTGCAAGGCACTTCTCATCCTGCAGGATGCCGTACAGCATCCGCTCCGGGAACCGGGTGGCAAGGTCGCCGCCCGGCATTGCAACGGGTTCGAGATGGGCAACCCGGGCGAGGTCCGGCACCTGCCCGGCAAAAATCTCCCCGCCCCAGACCGTACCGTCGTCCCCGTACCCGACGCCGTCGATGGCGATCCCGATACAGGGTTCGGTCGTCGTCGCCGCTATGTGTGCCCGGTGGTGCTGGACCGGCACAAGTTCAAGCCTCTGCTCCGCCGCGATCTCTTTTGCAAACCGAGTCGAGAGGAACTGGGGGTGGAGGTCATGGGCCACAAGTTCGTATCTGGCCCCGAGCAGCCGCGAGAGCTTGGCGACCGTCTCCTGAAGGTATTCGAGCGTTGCCGGGTTACGGACATTGCCCACGTGGGGGGAAGTGACGGCAAACCCGTTTTTGTAGATCGTTGCATTCGCGTTCAGTTCCGGGCCGACGCCGAGGATGCAGTACGGGCCGAGATCGATGGCGGTCCGTTTCGGCGCAATGCCCCGCGAGAGCCGGAGAATATAGCCGTCGCGCACGACCGAGTCGTCCACCCGGTTCGTGATGGTCCGGTTGTGGACGAGGAAATAATCCGCATCCCGTGCGAGTTTCGCGAGCGCCACCTCCGTATCGGTGATCATCGGGTAGCCGGGCATGTTCGCGCTCGTCATGATCAGGAGCGGGTGTGAAAGGTGCGAGAAGAGAAGGTGGTGGAGCCCGGTGTAGGGAAGCATGCAGCCGATCGTGTGCAGATTGCTGATGGTGCTGTGAGAGGAATGATCGCGTTTCTCCAGAACCACAATCGGGTGGACTGGGCTCTTCAGCAGCTCCCGCTCCGCGTTTGAGACTCGTGCGATCCGATCGATGACACCCGGGCGCACCATGACTGCGAACGGCTGCTCGATCCGGCCGAGGCGTGCTTTGAGTTCTCCGGATGACTCTTCTATGCAGGCAAGGTGGAAGCCCCCGACGCCCCGGATCGCGAGGATCTTCCCGGCGTCGAGCAGCGCCGCTGCTTCCCGGATCGGGTCGCCGCACGGGACATCGGCTCCGGTCCGGTCCATGAGCCGGAGGGAGGGGCCGCAAGCGTGGCAGGCGATCGTCTGCGCATGGTGGCGTCGGGAGTCCGGGTCGCCGTATTCTTCCGCGCACGCCCGGCACATCGGGAATGTGTCCATGCTTGTCCGCTCCCGGTCGTACGGGACTTCCTTGATAATGCTGTACCGGGGCCCGCAGTTTACACAAGAAGTTGCCCAATATCCCTCGTATCTGCCGCCCGGTGTAAAAATATCTGAAATACAATCGTCGCAGATCGCAATATCAGGAGGGATCATGCCGGAAAACGAGCCGGTCCCGCTTTTGAGGATAACAAAGCCGTCCGGGATATCTGCCGTCGTTTCCGTCACATCAACAGAATCGATCCGGGACATCGGCGGGCCCCGGGAGACTGCCGCAAGAAAAGTTTCGAACTGATCGCCCCGGGCAAAGATCTCCACTTCGCTCCCAAGGTTCTTTATCGAGCCTGCGATCCCGTACTCGCAGGCACGGGCATACACAAAAGGGCGGAACCCGACACCCTGCACGATGCCGCGAACTGAAATTCTGCCCCTTTTTTGCATGGTTTGTGCCGCATAAATTTATTGATTTATACCGCGATATAATTATAGGGTTTTTACTGTGCCGGGTCACATCCGAATTGTCAACGATCCCGTAGAACTTGTTCCGCTCCTCATGACGTTCAACAGTCCTGCGTTCAAAAAGGTATACGAATTACTGAGCAAATCGTGGATGACCGAGGCAGAACTTCAGGCACAGGTAAATGATGAGTCTGTTCCACTTTGCATCCAGATCTTAAAGAAAGGTAATCTCGTGGAAGAACAGTGGCGGATGCCAAAGCCCGGTGAAAAGCCGCAACGGGAGTTTCGGGGAACGTACAACAAGTTTCGGGCGAATTTCCAGTGCAACCTGCAGGACCTCTCGGACATCCTGTACATCTCGCTCTCAAACGACGAGAACCTCCGCGAAATTGTCGGCCAGATCGAATCAGAAATGGGAAACGGCAACACGTCCATCAGCGATCTCTCAAGAAAATTCGGTGTCAGTCCGGTGTTCATCAAGGGGCTTGCAAAAAGGATACCTCAGCTTGATGTGAAGGGACAGGGGCTGGTGCTGCTTGACACCGGACGCTAAGGATCCCCTTTATTCCATCCTGCGCAGCAAGCGCGAGGTCTCCCGGTTACAGATCCTGGTCGAGATAGCCGAGCACCAGCCGGCGGTACGCCAGCAGGAGATCGCAACAAAACTCGGTGTCACGCCGCAGGCGATATCAGAATACATCCGCGAGCTCACCGATGAGGGCATGGTCTCCGCGAGCGGGCGCGGCAACTACGAGGTGACCAAGGCTGGCATCGAGTGGGTGCTCGCGAACGCCGAGTCACTGGAGTCCTATGCCCGGCATATCAGGCGCGACATCATCCAGCAGGTCTCGGTCTGGACAGCGATCGCCGCCGAGAACCTCCAGGCAGGCGATGAGGTTGGGGTCTACATGAAAGCCGGCTTTTTGTACGCCGCAAAAAAGAAGCAGCCGGCGACCGGTTCGGTTGTTGCCGATGCGAAAAAAGACGAGGATGTGGGTGTGGCCCGGTTAAACGGCATTATCGAGCACCAGGAAGGCACCATCACCATCTGCAAGGTGCCCCGGATCCAGCACGGGGGCTCGCGCCGGGTGCAGATGGACAAATTAAAGGAACTTGTCCACCCGGCAGGGATGGTGGCGGCAGTCGGGCTTGAGGCGTACATCGCACTCAAAGCCGCCGGTCATAAACCGGACCTGTTCTTCGGGGCGCGGGAAGGCGTGATCGAGGCGTCGTTCCACGGGATCGACTGCGTGATCGTGATCGTCGATGAAGAGTTCACGGATTTCT
Organism: Methanoregula sp.; assembly: GCF_049690535.1. Classification (GTDB taxonomy): domain Archaea; phylum Halobacteriota; class Methanomicrobia; order Methanomicrobiales; family Methanospirillaceae; genus Methanoregula. Next base: position 7,553 of record NZ_JBAVMX010000019.1, read on the forward strand.
TAAAACGGCTTGAAGGCGTCGGGCTCTCGTACGTCATCGTCGATCTGATCGCCCCATGAAGATCATCGTCCAGCCGGTCAAAGGCAGCTACAAACTTCTCTTTTACGACGGGAAGCACGTCCACGGTATCGGTATTGTGGAGATGACCGATACCCCCAAAGGGCCCCGGCCGGTCAAGTACCGGCTCCGCTGGGGTTCCAGGAAAGAGTACCGGGCCACGCCGTCAAAGGACCTGATCGGCCAGCTCCGCGAAGGCGACGTGCGGATGGTAAAGCCGGACCCGCTTTTCGAAGAGTTCCTGCACGCATTCCAGGTCCGCACCGGTGCCGTGGATGTCTGCCGGATCTGCCTCCTAGACGACCGGTACACACCGCTCACGAACGACAACTTCGTGATATTCGGGAAGAGCGAGAAGATCTGCCTTGAATGCGGGCGCCGGGAGCTCAGGCGCGAACTGGCGCCGATCGGGCACATGGGAAAGGATACGCTCCGGCACTTCGAGGAACTGCTCGAAGCGACCCGGAACCTTGACCGGGTGCTCGCGCTCGTCCAGCCGGAAAAACTCTCAATGAAGTCTGCCCTCTTCGACCGGATCGAGGCGCACCCGGTGCTTGCGACTGCAAAACTGGAGGAACTGCCGCTCCCGCATGAGTTTGTGGTTGCGTCACGGATCGAGTCCCTCATGCCGGCCCAGCAGCTCGCGGTGGATGCCGGCCTGCTGTACGGAAAGGATCTTCTCGTTGTTGCCGCAACCGCGAGCGGCAAGACGTTCATCGGTGAGATGGCCGGGATGAAAAATTACCTTGCCGGCCGGGGCCGGATGCTTTTTTTAGTGCCGCTTGTCGCACTCGCGAACCAGAAATACGAGCGGTTCACCGACCGGTACAGCGCCTTTGCAAAGACCGGTCTTCTGACCGGCGTCTCGCGTCTCAATCTCCCCGAGACCCGGAAAGTCGGCGACCGGAACCCGCAGGCGCCGATCGTTGTCGGTACCTACGAAGGGGTGGACAACATGATCCGGTGCGGCCAGCGGATGCAGAACATCGCGACGGTCGTCATCGACGAAGTGCAGATGCTCGAGGACCCGGAACGGGGCCACCGGCTCGACGGCCTTGTCGCACGGCTCAAGTATCTCGCCCCTCAGGCGCAGTTTTTGTATCTCTCCGCGACGATAGGATCGCCAAAGACGCTCGCAAAGAAACTCAACTGCCAGCTCGTCCGGTACGACGACCGGCCGGTTGCACTCGAACGTTTCCTGCTTTTTACGGAACGCAAGCAGAAGATCCCGACGATCAAAAAGCTGACGACCGAGGAATACAAGAACACATCTTCGAAGGGGTTCCGGGGCCAGACGATCATCTTCACGAATGCCCGTGCCCGGTGCCATACGATTGCCGATGCGCTCGGGATGCGGGCAGCGGCCTACCATGCGGGGCTCTCAAGCCAGGAGCGCCGCGAGGTCGAGACGAAGTTCCTCTCCGGCAAGCTCATGGCTGTCGTGACGACGGCTGCTCTCGGGGCCGGGGTCGATTTCCCCGCGTCGCAGGTGATCTTCGATGCGCTTGCGATGGGCCGGGACTGGCTCTCCGTGCAGGAGTTCAACC
>NZ_JBAVMX010000020.1:0-42174 GCF_049690535.1 Methanoregula sp.
TTTTCGCCGCAGCCAAATTGTATTTATACAAGGGGCGGAAAGGATGCTAATTGTAATCATCAGCCAGGCACTTTTTAGGAGGTGACTCATGAAAAAGACAACCAACACGATCCGGTTTGAAACCCGCGTCCCGTTGAGCGAGATGATGAAACGCAACCCGACCATGATCAGCATCGAGGCCACTGTCGCAAAAGCGGCAAAAGCCATGTGCCGCGAAGAGGTCGGGAGCGTCATTATCCTTGAGAGGAACAAGCCGATTGGCATTGTTACCGAGGAGGACATCAACTGCAAGGTGGTGGCAAAGGATCTCAAACCAAGCACAGTTCAGGTGAGTACAATCATGAGTACGCCACTCATTACGGTGAGTGCGGATAAGACGGTCGCTGACGCAGCCCAGATGATGGTCAAGCACAAGGTCAGGAGACTTCCCGTTGTCGACAAGAGCGGCAAGGTCATCGGTATCGTTACCGTGCGGGATCTTCTGACCATCTCAAACGAACAAAACGAGCTCCTCACGGATCTTATCGAGATCAACCGGGAGGATCATATCGAAGTGGGCATGTGCAGCCGATGCAGTCAGATGTCTGATGATCTTAAGCGTGTAGACGGTGTGATGCTCTGCGCCCGCTGCCGTGAAGAGGACACCCTTACATGAAAACAGCACGGGATTTCCTGATCGAGATTCCTGTGCTTAACTGTCATGACGGGATAACAAAAGCACGGCAGATCTTACGAGACGACCGGTTCCGCGAAGTCTACGTCACCGGCATAAAAAAGGACCTGCTGGGGTATATCGATATCACGGATGCCCTGCGGGTGACCGCGACGAAGTCAAACGTGACCGTTGAGGGGTTCGTGAAGGAGGCGGCATGCGCCGGCCCGGAAGCGTCCATCGAGAGTGTGGCAAGGGCCATGCGGGAATTCCGTACCGACAGCGCTGCTATCATCGATCCCGGCCGCCATATCCTTGGCGGGGTTCTCCTCTCCGACCTGTTCCCGGTCATCATATCAAGAAACGAGCTTTCGGGCCGGGTCAGCACCCACATGTCAAAGCAGATTATCACCGCGGATCCTGCCGACACGCTCCAGCAGGTCTATGCGAAGATCGTGGAGACCGGGTTTACCGCGTTCCCGGTGGTGAAGAAAAAAAGGCTTGTGGGCCTTATATCCCGCCGCGACCTGATCCGGTCCGGTGGTTCGCGGTCATCGATTGCCCAGAGCAGTACAAAGGCTGCCGGGGACGTTATGGCACAGGAGGTCGTGACCGTCTCTGGCGGGGCGCCGCTTTCCGATGCGGCCCGGCTCATGGTCGATAACGATGTGAGCCGGCTCCCTGTCATTGATGGCAGTACCCTCGTGGGAATCCTCGACCGGCACGATGTCCTTGCCGGGCTTGCGTAAAAGCCGGGCGGTGTCCCAAACCATGGGAACTACGGCGGGACCGATGTCGGCACAAAGAGAAGAGTAACGTTACAGAAAACCACGTAATGGCACGATGCACAGGAAACCATCTGGAGAACCAGTCCCGGACTCAAACGGGCCGGAAAAGAACAGGATAAAATAGATCTGACCGGGATGCAGCACCGAGCCGGCAGACGACAAAAAAAGGAGGAACGTTGACGAATCAGAACGGGTGGGCCACCAAGCAGGGTGACCGGCTCTTGAAAATGCAGGGAAAATTCGATCGGGGCCCGGTCGAGTTCAAATCCCATATCGTACAGCAGGAAGGTGAGGTGATGGCGATTGCGACCCAGGACGTTATTTCCGTGCCGCCCACGCAGAGCATTATCAGCGCCGTCGCAACGATGACGGAATGCGGGTTCCGCCGGCTGCCGGTCACCGATGCCGGCACAAAGAAACTCCGGGGGATCGTCACCTCCGGCGACGTAATCAACTTCATGGGCGGTGGTGACAAGTACAAACTTGTCAAGGTCAGACACAACGGCAACCTGTCGGCCGCTGTCAACGAGCCTGTGCGCACCATCATGACCGCACACCCCGAAGCGCTCCCGCACGATGCCCGTATCGTCGACGCGCTGGAACTTATCGTGAAAAAGAAGATCGGGGGGCTCCCGATTGTCGATGATGACGGCATTCTTGCCGGTATCGTGACCGAGCGGGACGTGCTCAGGATGCTTGCCGCGGAGCACAGCCCCCTCTTTGTCGAGGATGTAATGAGTTCCACCCTGAGGGTAACCGCTCCCGACAGCCCGATTGCAACCGTTACACAGGACATGACAAAATTCCGGTTCCGCCGGCTGCCTGTGGTAAGTGACGACGTGCTCTTTGGCATCATCACTGCGACTGACATCATGCGGTACCTGGGGACGAGGGAGGTATTTGCCCGCCTCACCACCGGGAATATCGCAGAGGTCATGGCTCTCCCGGTGCGGACGCTCATGGCCGGCGACCTGTTCACCACCACCCCGGAAACCCCCGTGAACGAGGCGGCACGGGAGATGCTGAACCGGAATATCGGGGCGCTGCCGGTCATCGAGAACGCGCGTCTTATCGGTCTCGTGACGGAATTTGATCTCGTAAGGGCATTTTCCGAGGAGTAACCTCCATGCCAGCCAGTTACCTTACCGCACGCGATGTGATGAGTGCCCCGGTCTTTGCCGTTTCACCGACAGACACTGTTGCTTATGCCCGGAACCTGATGGTGCGGCACAAAATTTCGCGTGTACTTGTCGTGGATACGGGAAAACTTGCCGGGCTCCTCACGAAAAAAGACATCGGGTACCGCCTCTTGCAGCAGGGTGCGGCATGGCGGAAGCGCATGCCTGACCAGATTCCGGTTGCCGAGTATGCAACACCCGGCCCGGTCGTCGCCGCATCCGACACCCTGCTCCGGACTATTGCCGCCACATTTGTGGCAAGAAACATCGGTTGTGTACCGATAGTGGATCACGGAACGATCACCGGGATTGTCACGAAAAGCGATCTGATGAAATCCGCCTTTGTTGCCGGCCTTCGCGGCACGGTGCAGGACGTGATGGAGGATGCAGTAACGGTCAACCGCTGGCACTCGCTCGCCCACGTAATTGCGCTCATGAAAGAGCGGGACAAGAAACTGGTGGTGACCAGTAACGATGGATCGGTAGCCGGCATCATCACAGAGACCAACCTGGCCTTCCACGATGAGGACCGGAAACGATCCGGGGGGACAAACAACGAAGAACCTCTCAGACGATATGAAACAATTCATGCCGGGAGCGGGCCGGATGAACCGACGAATATCCCGGTGACTGCAGGCGACGTGATGACCAGCCCGGTGATCACGGTCGCCCCGGTAAGCCCGCTTTCGTATGCAGTCGGACTGATGCAGAGAGAACAGGTCAACAACCTGGTTGTCGTCGAACACGGCACCCTGGTAGGGATAATAAAACGTGATGATATCATAAAGGAAGTGGCGAAATGACAAAAGAATTGTTTATTAAAGATATCATGGCAAAACCAACGACCATATCCAAATCGGCAAAGATCACCGAGGCGCTCGACAAGATGCTTGACGAGGGAATCGACCCCCTCATCGCGCTCAACAATAATTCGGTTGTGGGCACGGTATCCCGTCAGGCTATCGCGGAGAAACTGGGCAGCAAGCAGAACACCGCCCTTGCGCCGGCCGCCATTCACGTGGCAAGTGTTGTCGAGGAGGATTTCACGAGTGTCTATCCCGATGAGAGCACGGACGTGCTTATCCCCCTGCTCCAGCGGTACAAAGTGGTGGTCGTCTATGACAGCGACCATAACCTGCTCGGCCAAGTAACTGCTATCGACCTGTTAAAGAAGTACCCGCACGAGGGCACCATAAAAAACGCCCTTGAAAAGGCCATCACCATCGATGCCGATGAACGTGTCGTCCACCTCCGGCGCCTGATGGTGGATGACAAGATCTCCCGTTTTGTCGTGACCACAAACGACAAGATCACCGGCATTGTGACCGAGACTGACGTGGCGGTATCAATGCGGAAGTTCCGGGAGACGGTAAAAGACCAGCACCAGGATCACCGGATCCGCAACCTGCTCGTAAAAGATATCATGAGCGCTCCGCTGATCTCGCTTGACATCGGTGCGGATTACCACGAGCTGGTCGACCTGATGGTGGCAAAGAACATCAGCACGGTGCCAATCACCGACAAAGGGAAACTGGCTGGCCTCGTGACCCGCCGGTCGCTCGTGCACGCCTTGTGACGGTCCGGTGAGAACTATCTGTCTCTCTTTTTTTAAAAAAGTTCTGAAAATTCCGGACGGCGGGTGAGAGAGCAGTCTGCCCCCCGTTGCCAAGAGGGGCTCAATCGATCCAGTCAAGCAGCTGGGTCTTTGACGCCTGCTCGCTCTTCTGGATCAGTTTCCTCTTGACTTTTTTTACCGCTTCGTCTGCCGGAGACGGGGGAAGCGGTGCCGGGGGAGCGGCTTTCTCAAATTTCCCGTAATCGAAGTACCCGTCAGACCCGTCATCAACGGCAATCTCCTGGATGACCGTAGGAAGTTCTGCCACAGGCACCGGCATTACAGCGGCCGGAGGAACATCTTCCCGGGACCGGGGCATGGCCGGCTCCTCAGTCGGGACGGGATCCGGGGCGATAAGCGGGGGTGCGACGGATTTTGTGAGGGCCGGGGCCTCGTGGGATGCAACCTGCACGGTGACATGTATCCCCTCCGCCCGCTGGATCAGAAAATCGACAAAGTCCTCGACCTCCCGGCGCTCTCCGGGAGTGAGCCGGTCCAGTTTACTTTCCAGCGATTCCATGATTGAGTGAAAGGGACATTTAACTATCAATTATCTTTTGTTGTTTGTATTTAAGAGAAATGCGCCGGTGTATCCCGGAATGCCGGGCTACGACCATTGGTGCTGGTACCCGCGTTTCTCCATGGGCTTCCCATCTGCGAGCACCGCCTTTTCGGGGATGGCTTTTCCTATCACCGTGCAGGGAACACCGGCGACCGGGTACCGGTCCGGGACGAGCGTGAAGATCAGCTCGTAATCCCCGCCGCCGTACAGCGCCAGCTCGCGGGCCTGCAGTTCCGGGATACCGACCGGCCGGGGCACGAGACCTGAATCGATCGAAAACCCGCAGTCGTTCACGCTCATGAGATCGTAGAGCGAGAGGGCGATCCCGTCGCTGTCGTCCATCATCGCGGTCACGCCCCCGCGTGCGAGCAGCCGGCCCTCCGCGACCCGGGGCTGCGGCTCGAAGAGCGCTTTTTCATACTGCTTATACCCGTCAAGCCAGGCCTGCGCCTGCCCGGGAATACCGGTGATGCAGACAAGATCGCCGGGCCGGCCCCCTTCCCGCCGGGCGATATGCGCCCGGTCCACGAGACCAAGGCCGGTTGTCACGACCGTGAGTTCCCCGTGGTGGTCGATGTCCCCGCCGATGATCGCGGCGCCGAATTTTTTACAGCAGTCCTGTGCGCCCTGCATGACGCCGGCAAGGTGCTCCCACCGGTCAAGACCCACCGCGATGAGGAGATATTTTGGAGCCGCCCCCATGCTCGCGATGTCGCTGATGGTAACAGCAGCGCTCATCCAGCCGATCTGCCAGTCGGTCATGCCTTCAACAAAATCGGTTGTCGAGTGGAGCATGTCGGTCGTTGCCACCATCAGCTGGTCGCCGCACGGCAGCACGGCGCAGTCGTCACGGCAGTTCTCTTCGCCCACAATGCCCATCACGGTCTTTAAGAGTTCACGGTCGTCCATGGCCCTGGCCCCCGCCTTTCTTTACTTCCTTTCCCCGTTCGCTCTTGTACTCCTTGAACATGTGCTCGATCTGGCTGGATTTTTTCTCGCGTAAAAACTGTGCCTGCCCGTCCTGCCACCGGGCGAGGGCCGTTTCGAGTTGGTCTTTTGCGGCAAGCCCCACCCTGCCCCGCACCTGCACGCCGGCAACCGTGTCAGTGAGCAGGGGGATGCCGGCCTCCCGGAATGCAGGGAAGATCTGCGAGTCGCCGTTTTCCAGGATCGCAGCCGGCAGGATGAGCGCCCGGACCCGGACATCAGCCAGGTCTTTTACGATCCCCCTGCCCCACCCGTCGCTGCGCTGCACGAACACGATGTCGCCTTCACGGATGCCGGTGTCCTCTGCGAGCCGGCGCATCCCCTCTTTTGTGAGCGCGTCCATCACTTTGACCGGAAGCGCCTCGCCATCTATGGAGAGTTCGGCAAAGGTCCGGATCCGTTCCACCCTTTTTGCGAGCGTGCGGCTGTGGCGCTCCTCTTTCCTGAGCCGTTTTTTGAGGCTCTGGATGATCGCGTCCTGCTTTGTCACCTCGGCATCTTTTGCAAGCTGCACATCCCGGGTATCGTGCATGGCCCGGAGCCGGCCCTGGAGCCGGTGGATCTCGTACTCCTTTGCCTTGACCTCTTCTTGGAGTTCGGCGACGTACGTGCGCAGGCGCTTGACCATCCCGTCCAGAACCCTTACCCGGTCATCGTGCTGCGCTGCCACCGGCGCCTGCGGTGCTGCCGGTGCCGGGGCGGCCGGGGCCACGGCATTCAAATCGATGAGCACCTGGTCGAGCGCTTGGCCCCGGATCACCCCGGCCCGGACCTCGTCGAGGTCGTGGCCCGGGGGCACGCGCCGGATAAGGTTCCGGAACTTGTTCTGGTACTGGAGGCAGGCATCGAGCGCTGCCGAGAGCGCGTCCCGCTCGTGGACGTTTGCGTACGGGAAAGCGGCGGTGAGGGCAATCTTCGCCTCGACGCCCATGTCCTGCCGGGGGGTATAGGCAACTGCCGAGAACGCCCGGCGGATCTTCTCGACCGAGTACGGCATCTCCTGCACATCGGATGCAACGACGAGCGGTTTACCCACCCGGTACAGGGCCTCGATCACGCCTGACATGTTCATCTGCCGCGAACTTTCGAGATGCATGAGGTTCCCGTCAAGGTCGAGCGCAGCGACCGCGGTGGTGGTGCCCGGGTCGATCCCCACGATCAGGTACCGGGGTTTTCCCGAGAGGGGCCTGAACCGGATCCGTTCGAGGCGCTTGCCGCTGATCCTGACCTGCACGTCGGCGCCGCGGTACGTTCCGACCGGTACCTGGCCCCGCACGGCAAAGACCCGGAAGGCGACCCGGCTGCACCCCCCGAATGCTTTCGTCTCCTTCTTCTCGTACCGGAGCCCGGCGCCTGAAAGATGCTGCTCGATCTCCCGGCCCTTGAGCTGGACAGCGCCGTGGATCTTCCGCACGTACCGGTTCTGGCTCCACCCGCCCCGGCCCGGCGACCGGTGCCGGCTCACCACGACCTCGCTCTCGTTCTCGAACGCGATAACCTCTGCGCCGGCACCAAGCGATGCCACCCGGGCCGTGGTGCGGGCCTCGGCAAAGGGATCGAACCGGTCGAAACTGATATTGAACCGTGCTGCAACTTTCCCGAGCGTCTCTTTCTTCTCGCCGCCGGTCACCTGCACGAGTTTGGTCTGCGGCGGAAGACCCTGCAAAAAGAAGAAAAGTTCGTGCTGGTCGGTCGCAATCTCCTGGAGGCTGTCGACGGCGAGGATATCAGGCCGTTCCTCGGCAAGCAGGCGGAAGAGCCGGAACATCGAGACCGTGTTCTCGCTTAAAATATCCTGCCCGTCCATACGGACAAGCGCGTACATCGGCCGGCGTGATCGCGACCGCACCGAGCCCTTGACGATGTCGATCCCAAAAACACTCAGCCGGTCACGCATCGCAGTGCTTCCCCGGGGTCATACTCCAGTTTGTACTTCCGCACAAAGAAGGCTAAAATATTGCTGATGTCGCGCTCGAGGATAGCACCAGCATTGGGGTGGGTGGCCTCCATCCACTGCGGCCAGTCGATGATGACACATTTCCCGTTCTCAAGGAGGATGTTGTACTCCGAGAGATCTGCGTGGATCACGCCGGCCTGGTACGCGGCCCGCACATTTGCGAGGATCTCTTCGAGTGTGGCCCGGGGATCCAAAAGTCTGCACTTTGAAAGGCTCGGCCCGTCTATAAGCGACATGACGACCGCGTTCCTGTTCTGGCCGATGGGGAGCGGGACGGAAACTTTCGGATGGAGAAGCGTGAGTGCCGCGTACTCGCGTTCGGCAGAGAGCCGGGAGGCAAGCAGCCACGGGCAGTAGCTGCGTTCAGGCATGTACTCTCGGTTGACCCGGGCGGTGTTAAACGAACGCTGGCCGATACGGTGGAACTTGATCGCCACCGGCCCAAGGCCGAGCGCATCGAATACCACAGACTCCTTGCCTTCACCAATCTTCTGGCCGAGCGCCGAAATAACACCTTTTTTGGTGAGCGTGATAAGAGCGAGCGTGTCGTACCCGCCAAAAACAAGTGCATAACCATCGTATGGCACCGGGTTGAACCGCACCATGCCCCACTGGATGAGCCGTGACAACCGGTAATTGACCTCGGAGTCGGCAAGACACGTCGCCTGCTGGAGACTTTCGAGCGGCACCCACTTGTACCGCTTCATCTGGCGCTCGAGCGCGACAAGAATCGCTTTTTCGTATTTGTGCAGGCTGCGGATACGCTCCGGAGACACGACCATGGTTGTTAGAAGTGGTTACGTGGCAGACTATAAAATCATGGTCTCCGTGGCCACTATCGCCGGAGCATCACAACCTTAAACATCTTTGATCATCCAGATCAGAACAGGATCTGTCTCCTATGCAGTGCGATACGTGCCGGCGCGAGGCGCTCGTTTTCCAGCCCTATTCGGGAAAACACCTCTGCCCGGTGCATTTTCTCAAGGATTTCGAGGCAAAGGCAAAGCGTGCCATCCGCCTGCACGGCTGGCTGCGCCCGGGGGACCATATCGCCGTTGTACTTTCGGGCGATGCATCAGGCGCCGCCCTGCTCGTATTCCTTGTAAAACTCACGGCAAATCGCCGTGACATCCGGCTCTCTGCGATCGCCATCGACCCCGGTATGAGCGGCTGCTCTGCACCGGATCAGGCCCGGAACGTGGCGGATGCGTGCGGTATCGAATTGTTCTGCGGCTCTTTTGCGGAACGGTACGGTACGACGATGGATGCGATCGTACAGAAGGACGGGCAGGAAGTGGCCTGCCGTTCCTGTCGGGTGCTCATACATGATCTGATCGGGGAGATAGCAGAAGCACACAGTGTCACCCGGTGCGCATTCCCCACTACCGTTGACGACAGCGCCGGGGCTTTTTTTTCCAGCCTGCTTTCAGGAACCGTCGAATGCACCCTGTTCTCTTCGGGAACAACGGGGAAAAATCACATCCCCGTCATCCGGCCGTTCATGGAGGTCCCAGCGCCGGAAGTGATCCGGTATGCGGAGCTGCATCCGGAGTGTGACGGTTGTGGCACCCTGCCTCCGTGCCCCTGTCCCGGCAGCGGCTCCCGTTCTGCGGATGCACGGGTGGCACTCGACACCTACGATCACCGGCACCCGGCCACAAAATTCGCGCTCGCAAACCTCGCCGGGACCCTTACCGGTATCGCTGCCGCGCAAGGGTTACCCGCATCATGTCCGGTGTGCGGCGAACCGATCAGCGACGGGGAATGTGAAGCCTGCAGCATCCGCCGGAACATTGAACGGAGGCGTGTATCATGAGATCAAGGAAAAATGTCGTCTGGCGGATCATCCACACGTCTGCATGGATGCGGATCCTGATTTACTTCGTGCTATTTGCCCTGCTCATCCTCATCTATACCATCCTCTTTCATGGGCTGTACCCGCAGCTGGAAGGGACATCGGTAGACTGGTCGCAGTCGGTTTTATTCGTGATACAGACGATCACGACCACGGGGAGTCTTCTCGTCTACCACTCGGATGCGATGATCCTCTTCTCATCGGTCATGATGCTCTCGGGTGTCATCATGATCTTCATGGTCATACCCCTTCTTCTCACCCCGTATCTCGTTGCGATGCTCCGTTCGGGACCACCCCGCCGTACGCCCCATGCACTCTTCCACCACACCGTGATCGTCGGGAACGGTGAACTGTCCCGCGCACTGGTAGAAAGTCTGTCTCTCTCGGACAAGGATGTGCTCCTTGTCGAAGAAGATGAAAATGCTGCACGCGAACTTGCACGGAAACACTGGAGAGGGGCATTTGTCATATGGGGGGATTATGATGACCCGCAGACATGGGAGCAGGCCTGGATAAAAAACGCGGATTTTGTGATCCTCTGCGAGAACGAGCGGACGACGGCAAGCATTGTTCTGGGGATACGGGGGCTTACTTCGGCCAGAATTATCTCGATCGTCGACAAGATCTCCTTTGACCGGTACCTGCGATATGCCGGGGCAGAGTACGTGCTCTCCCCCAAGCAGGTTACCGGGAGGATTCTCGCCCGGCACGCCATCCTCAACCCGGCAGGGGACACCGAACCCGCCATCCCCGGGCTTGACCGGCTCACCATCAACAAGGATGAATTCCCGGAAAAAACCCTTCGGCTGATCCATATCCCGGTCATGCCCAAGAGCAAGGCGACGGGAAAAACGCTCGGCGAGCTGGACCTGTACGGGCAGTACGGCATCATCGCCCCGTTTATCTGGAAAGCAGGCAGGTTTATCTCCCGTCCGGAGCCGTCAGAAACACTCGATATTACCACCTCGCTTTTTCTCTTCGGGACTGCGGATGCTATCCGCCGGGCAGTCCACGAAGAACTTGAAGTCGATAAAGAACAGATCGGCCACGCGGTTATCGCGGGATTTGGCGATGTGGGATCTGCCGCATACAGCGAGATGGTGGCATCGGGCATCTCCTGCGTGGTGGTCGATTCAAAAAAATACGATGTAAACGAGGTAACCGGGAATGCTGAAGACGAGGAGATTTTGCGAGAGGCGCGAATCGGGGAGGCCCGGTTCTGCATCGTCGCGCTCAACGATGATGACGTGAACATCTTCACCACGCTGATGGCACGCAACCTCAACCCGGATATCCGGATCCTTGCCCGGGCAAACGAGCCGTCATCTGTGGAGAAACTATACCGGGCTGGTGCTGATTACGTTGCGCTGCTCCCGCGGATCGGCGGCCAGACGGTCGGCAGGATCGTACTTGCCGACACTATCACGATCCTTATCGATCTTCCGGACGGTGAAGTCGTTGTCTTAAAGCAGATACGGCATCCCACGAACCGAACGGTCGGGAGTGTCGCAGGCGCAAGCGGCGTACGGGTCCTCGGAATCGAAACCTCGGACCGGGTCATTGTCCTGCCATCAGAAGCGGAGGCACTGCGGGAAGGGGATGCGGTGATTGTGGCGGGGAACACCGAACAGTTAAAAAAATTTATCCGCTTATTCTGACAGAGGAAATAAGGTATGGCCATAGAACTCGGGTGCCGGATGGGACAGGTTGAGCAGATGATCCGGTACGCCTACTGGAACAGCGGGTGTACCGGGATAGTTGTCGGCGTTTCCGGAGGCGTGGACTCGGCAGTCGCAGCCGCCTTCTGTTGCCGGGCAGTAGGACCAGAAAAGGTACTCGGGCTTTCCCTGCCGACATCGGTCAGTAACCCGCAGGATGTAAAGGATGCACAGGTGCTCTGTGCCGGCCTCGGTATGGAGCATCGGGTGGTATGCATCGACCCCATGCTTGCGGCATTTAAGACCCTCCCGGGCTTTACCGAATCCCCGTACCTGCTCGGGAACCTCATGGCCCGGATCCGGATGACGGTGCTGTACTACCATGCGAACCGGGACCACCGGCTTGTCTGCGGGACCTCCAACCGGAGCGAGTGCATGCTTGGCTACTGCACCAAGTACGGGGACAATGCGGCAGACTTCCAGCCTATCGTCCACCTGTACAAGACCGAGGTCTACGAAATGGCACGGGAGATGAAGATCCCGGAGCCTATCCTCACAAAAGCGCCGTCAGCCGGGCTCTGGGCCGGGCAGAGTGACGAGGGCGAGATCGGACTTTCCTATGCCGAGATCGATGCGGCACTCAGGAATCTCGAGGCAAATGGCTGGAAAGCCGCATCCCCGGCCGAAGAAAAAGTGCTGGCCCGGGCACAGAAGAACGCCCATAAGCGCCTTGCCGCACCTAGTCTTTTAACAGTCCCCTAAAAATATCCGGGTATTTTTCCGGCTCGTTGAGGAATGCAAGGGTATCCCGGTCGCCGATCTGGGAATAGATCGGCCCTGCACAGGATCGACCCCCCATACCCTGTCCCTTAACCACAGTACACTTCCTGACCGGGGGCATGTCCGGGTAGTGCGGGTTTTTGACGATCCGGCCATCGCTCATGACGTAATATGCCGCTCCGTGGAGGGTCACGTACTCCCCGTACTCGCTCTCAAACGCCGTGGAGACCAGATTTGCCATCACAAGCGTGGTGTCCGGTGAAGGATTGATGGAGATATGACCATACCCCGGCGGGATGACCACGCACGCCCCGGTACCAGCAAAGACAAGGACGATATCATCCAGAGTGCGTGTCTGGAGGAGAAACTGTGCTGTCCCTTCCACAACCTCGTACAGCTCCGGATATCCGGTGCCAGCCGGGTTGACGGGATGGTAATGCCCCTTTGTCTTGACATACTCGCCGCAGAGATCCCGCGGGGGAATGACCGTAATATCATAGCGAAGCTGATGAGCTGATAACCAGCGCCGGTCCGCCTCAGACCGGGCCAGATCCCGGTACATGTAATAGAGGGGGTCGCTTGCCGGGCACGCAGGGTCGGCAAGAACAGAGCGCATCTCCCGTATCGTCCGTATTCCGGGGGCCGGCAACGCCCCGCTCCAGCCGCACCTCACTGTTTCTTCCTCATGACGAACATGTAGTAGCCTGCAACGCCGAGAAGCACCGCGACGACAGCGACAATCTCAAGCAGTTGTACAAGAGCAGAGGTTGCCGGCCGGGGCACAACCTGAACATCCGCTTTGAAAGTATCGGAGATCTGGCTGTTATCGAGGACATCACGGTACCTGACCTCGGTATCGAGAGCATAGATCCCGGGCTCAGCCCCGCCTGCGGCAGTTATCGCGTACTGAGCGGTCACGTTTCCGCCGGGCGGGATATCCCCGAGATACGCATTGGTGTCCGAGCTTGACAGCGGATCGACCGCCGAGAGCCGGGCCTGTGCCTGGTGTGCCGTAACCGATCCCGTATTCTGGTAGACCACGGTGATCACGCTGGTCGATCCCTGCGTGACGACCGTCGGGGGTGAAACCACAACAAAACTGAGTTTGTTTTCCACCGGCACACCGACGGTATCGATCGCCGAGGTCACCGTGTCGCCTTCAGCGTTTGTGTAGGTCACGTCCACATCGATAGGATAAGACTGCTGCTGCGCATCGCTGGAGACGGCGACCTTGTACAGGCAGGTCACGATCCCGTCTCTCGGGAAGTCCCCGATATAGACATTATCATCGGTCGGGATCACGGCGCTGTCACCGTGTCTTATGATCGTGACCGTCGCCTGTTTTCCGTCTTCGTAGCCGATGTTCTTGATCGTCAGGTTGACATACCCTTCCATTCCCACGACAAGGTCCGGTGCGTCAGCGTTGAGTACGTCAATCTGGACGACCGGTTTAATCTTGATCGTGATCGGGATTGTCACGGTCACCGGGGTGTACTGGTCCTGGATAATTTCACTCGTCGGCTGGTTGGCAAGGCTGTTGGAGAGGTACTTGTACTGGACGGTCAGGGGAATGGTGTATTCTCCGAGCGTCGCATCCGAGGTGATCTTCGCGGTAAAACTCGCGGGGGTGATCCCCGGACTCTGGAGATCGCCAAGGTTCTGCGGGTCGGTCGTGATGTTGATCGGAGCGCCCCCGGACGAAAGTCCTGCCGTGACAAGTTTTGCCGTGGTGGGGAGATCGTCCCGGGTCAATGTACTCTGATCGATAAATTCCGCCACATTTGTTCCGCTGTTCTGGATGACAACCGTTATCGTGGCATCCTGTCCCGGGGAAAATTCGTTTACTCCGGTGAGATACGCCGTTATTTCCGGGGTTCCCCCCAGATATTTGTCCGCACCCAGCGCGGGCATGCAGCAGCAGACGACTGCTGCGAGGATCAGGAGTGTGAGAGTAAAATGATATTTCATCGGTAATCACATGCGGTTGTTATTGGTACACATTTATATCGTATCATATAAAGCGATGCGAGGCAGGATGCCGTCAGGTTAAAAAAGAAACAGAAACTGCGAGGAAAACCTGTTTTAGTAGTCCCGGATCTCAACGAACTCCCGGACGTCCATGAGGCCCTTCATGGCCTGTGTCTGGACAAATCGCCCGCCTTCGCGGATCGCAGCCATCGGGTTCGTGCCACCCACCGCAACGATGGAAACATACTGCGGGCTTCCCGGTACCCCAAGCAGCGGGACGTTGGGCACGCCAACTTCGAGGATCCCGGTGAAACTGCTTTCTGCCAGTTCGTCGAGCACGCTCCCGACAAGCGGCTCGGCTTCCATGTGGAACTCCCGGATATTCGCGAGGATGTTCCCGCTGCCTTTGCGCATCACATCGTTGACCGACGTGATCTGCTGGGAGATGAGCACCTGCAACGGATCAATGGTCGTATACTCGTAGAGAATAATATGCGTGAAACGGAGCGGGGCCCGGTTCTCGATTTCGACCACACCGCCGCCAATCGGGGTGATCGGGACGCCCCGCCGGATCAAAAGGCCATCGAACGTGATGCTGCATATCGTGCAGATGGCCGTGCGCCCTTCGGGTACGATGAAATCAGCGATCCGCTCTCCTGATGAAAAAAACTTTACCAGCCCGCTGACAGAAACCCCGGTCTTGTACGCGTCCTTTAAGATCGAAACAGCGTACTCGAAGTCCTCGTTTTTTACAAGCGAGAGATTGTAAACGACATTTCCGGTTCCCGTGGCGGGATCATAGGTCACCTGCATCGCGTAATCATCGATACTCTGATCGACAAACTTGAGCGGACGGGTCATTGTAGTGATTTTGGGCTATTACAATAGAAAAATTGTTCTATAAGCCCAAGGTAATCCTTATATGATGGAACACGACATGCGGGAAAAAGCCAGGAATGCGATGAGGCTCATTCTTGAAGCTGCGAAATTTGAAGTCGAAGAGGTGGACGAGCCTCTGGATCTTTCTGCGGTCCGGGACGGGGAGTGCCTCCTTGTTCTCTGTTCAAACGATGCCGAGCTTATCGGGCAGTTTGACAAGACCAACTACAGCCTGATGGTTGACGACCAGGAAATGACCTGCAAGAAGCTCCTCTTCACCCTGGAAAAGGATATCTCAACAGAGAACTGCACCCAGTGGGGCATCGACGAGTTTGTCCAGTACGCGGGTGAAGCGGTGCTTGCCGATATCGTCGCGCAGGAACTGAAGCTCGACCTCACACCGGGCAAGGGAAAGGTAAAGAAGGCGGCGGCAGGAGCTGCGGCAGGCCCGGCAGAGGCAGCAGAAGAGGAGCCTTCCGGTATTTCGCTCCTGCACTTCCCGGTCAAACTTTCCGAGCAGGCTGCTATCCGTACCGCAGGGATACAGGGGGCGGCAAAACTCCGGTTCATCCCCTACTACCTGATCCACTACGCGAGCAGCGGGGAGCAGGTATACAAGGACCGGCGCGTCCCCTTCGATGCTGACGGCTGGGGTGCGATCAACGCCATCAACGGGATCAAGCTCGATCTCGACGGCAAACTGGTCGAGGATACGGAGATCCCGGCAAACGCGGAGGTCTCCGATGCGCATATCACCAAAGAAGAGGCCACCGAACGGATGGTGACCGAACTCATCGAACGACTTACCCAGAAAGTCCGGATCAAGCAGGAGAAGGGCGATGCGATCTTCTACGAGGAAAAGACCTTAAAACCGGACCGCAAGAACATTACCGTCGACACCAAGCAGGTTTACATCCCGGTCTGGCAGATCCGGGGCAAGAAGATTGTCGAGGTCAATGCCTTTACCGGGGAGCTTCTCTCAGAGCCGATGGACGAAGGCGTCGAAGTCTTCTAAAAAACCGGACCGTATGATCGTTGTTCTTGGCGGGGGTCCTGCCGGGCGGATGGCCTCACTACGGCTCGCGACGGCAGGAAAAAAGGTCACACTTGTCGAACCCAGGGGAAAATCCCGGGGGATCGGCGGGCAGTGCCTCCATTTTGGCTGTATGCCGGTCTGTGCCCTCAATGATGTCGCCCGCATCATCGGCCAGGCACGCAGATTTTACGAGCATGGGATGACCGATGCCGTCCCGGCGCTCCGTTTTTCAAACGTGATGGACGAGACGCTCGCGGTCCAGCAGAAGATCGCCGGCATCCTCGACCACGAGACCGTAAGCGCCGGGGTGGACGTGGTCTACGGGAAAGAGGGGCGGGTGGACGGCCCGCAGGTCTTCATCGGCGACGAACCGGTCGATACAGAGGCCGCGATTATTGCCACGGGTTCCCGGCCGAATATCCCGGATGTTCCGGGGATAACTCTTCCCGGGGTGTACACACCCCATACGCTGTGGGATCTCCGCGAGTTGCCGGAAAAATTCACCATCATCGGCGGAAGCGTGATGGCGGCGGAGTTTGCGTATATCTTCCAGACGTTCGGGAGCGAGGTGACCGTCCTCTCCCGGAGTGGTTTTCTGAAAAATCTCGACAAGCACCTCAGGGCCATCGCCCTTAAGGAACTTGCCGGCGTGGACATCCGGGAAGGGGCGGAAGTGACCGGGATCGCCGGCACGTCCCGGGTTACGGGCGTCCGGTATTCAGCGGCGGGAGCGGATGCATCCGTTGAGGCCGGTGCCGTGCTGCTTGCCGCCGGTCTCGTGCCAAACTCCGGGATGGTGACCGGGATCGACAAGGGGCCGGACGGGGAGATCGTGGTGAATGACCGGATGCAGACGAGCGTGCCCGGGATCTACGCATGCGGGGACGTGGCCGGGGCCCCGTTCCTAACCCCGGTCGCCCGTCACGAAGGGATTGTCGCGGCCGACAATATCCTCGGTAAGGAGCGGCACATGGATTATTCCCGTATCCCGCAGGCGATCTATCTTGCCCACGATCTCGCGTTCTGCGGGTCCGGTGGTGAAGGGAGCGCATCGCTTGCCCTTCCGGGACCGGCCGGGCCGGGGACCTACTGGTCGGTGCCGTATGGCGATACAGGGCTTGCAAAGGTCTTTGCCGATCCGGCATCGGGCGAGATTACCGGCATGTGCGCAGCAGGGCCGACGGGAGGGGTCGTTGCCGGGTACCTCGCGTTTCTTATGCAGCGGCATATCTCGGTGCATGACTTCGAGGAGTTTATCGAGGTCCACCCGTCAACAGATGGCGTAAACGGCCTCGCGAAGTACGCCTCGGAACTGTTCAAGAGACATAACCCCCCGTAAAACCTGTTTTTGTCGCGTTCCTTTTGTTACACACTGATGATATCCTGTGGTCGTGGCACCGACCGTTTTTACCATTCCACCTGATGGTTGCCGACGTGCGATCCGCCGCTGTAGGTATTATTACGCTTGACACCGAAGGTATAAGGTACAGCTTAAAAGTGCGGAGCATTCTCGTGACCGATCCTTCACAAACCCTTGCATTTGACCAGACCCGGCTCGACAAAGTCCGTGCACTGCGGGAAAAGGGCGTCGACCTCTACCCCCCCACGTTCGACCGGAAGAACACGATAGCAGACATCAGGACAAAGTTTGCAGAGATCACCCACGAGAAGAGCGACGAGAGCATTTCCACCGCAGGACGGCTCTACATCATCCGCAACCACGGCAAGACGATCTTCGCCGACCTCGGGGATGAGAACGGCAAGATCCAGCTCTACATAAGGAAGGCCGACCTCGGGGACGAGGCGTTCGACTTCTTTAACCAGTTCATTGAGCGGGGCGACTTTGTCGGTGTGACCGGGCACGTCTTCAGGACGAAACTGGGCGAGATCACGATCTGGGTGGATAAACTCACGCTGCTCTCGAAGGCGGTCTGCTCCCTTCCCGAGAAATTCCACGGCCTCACCGATGTGGAGAAACGCTACCGGCAGCGGTACGTCGATTTGATCGTGAACGAGGAGAGCCGGCAGGGGTTCCGGAGCCGGAGCCGGATCATCTCGTCCATCCGCCGGTTCTTAAACGACCGGGACTTTCTCGAGTTCGAGACCCCGATCCTCCAGCCGATCTACGGCGGGGCAAACGCCAGGCCGTTCACCACGTTCCACAACTGCCTCGGCCAGAAACTTTTCCTGCGGATCGCGCCCGAACTCTATCTCAAGCGCCTCGTGGTCGGCGGGTTCGAGCGGGTCTTTGAGATCGCACGCAACTTCCGCAACGAGGACATCGATACGCACCACAACCCCGAGTTCACGATGGTGGAGATCTACTGGGCGTACCATGATGTCTATGACATGATGGACCTCACCGAGGACTTCCTTGCGACCCTCGCAGAGGAGGTCCACGGGTCGCACGAGATTAAGTTCGAGGAGACCACGATCTCGTTTAAGAAGCCACTGCGCAGGCTCACGATGGAGGACGCGGTAAAGGAGTACGCAGGAATCGACATCTTTGCACATTCTGTCGAAGAACTCCGGGCGCTTGCCGTGCAGAACAAATTCAAGGAGTCTGACAAGCCAAAGAGCCAGCGCGAGTTCCTTGTCTACTTCTTCGAGAACATGGTCGAGGAGAAACTGATCCAGCCGACGTTCATCTACGATTACCCGGTCGAGAACTCGCCGCTCGCAAAACGCCACCGGACAAAAGAGGGATTTACCGAGCGCTTCGAGCTCTTCATCTACGGGATGGAGATGGCAAACGGTTTCTCGGAACTCAACGACCCGCTCGACCAGAAGGAGCGGTTCGAGGCGCAGGACAGGAAACGGCTGCTCGGCGACCTCGAAGCCCAGATGATCGATTACGATTACATCAACGCGCTCGGCTACGGCATGCCGCCGACCGGGGGCGTGGGGATCGGGATCGACCGGCTCGTGATGCTTCTCACCGGCAATAACTCGATCAAGGAAGTGATCCTCTTCCCGTCCATGAAGAGCATGCAGGCGGAAGGGGAAGAGGCAGCCGGGAAAGAATCTCCCGCGGCAGAGCCGGCACCGGAGAACTGATCCTTTCAGGAAACCGATCTCTTTTTTACCGGGTTTTAAGACAACGCCGGTTATTGTGTCCGCGAAGAGACGTACGCAACCGCGGCCAGAAAGATCGCACGGTCTTTCCGGTACTCTCCGGACGCGTCCCGGTCGATCCGGATCCATTCCTTCATTCTCCGCCGTCCCATGGGCTGGAACCAGCTCATGCCGGGCTGATCCGCCAGTTCTTCTGCCATCGCCGCCGGCACCTTGATGCCGACACCGTTTTCGTACAGGCAAGCGAAGAGTTTTCCCTCTATGTAATAGGCCGGGTACCCGAACATCTTTCCCGGTTCGACCCCGGGGATTGCCAGGAGGAGGTCATCCAGTACCGCTTTATGCGCCGGGTTGTATGTTGCAGGAGCCATAGATCATCTCTGTGAGGAGATCTTCATCATTTCCGTGGACCGGCGGCAGAGAGGTCAGGCCCATCCCACGGGCGGCGCAGTTTCTCCTTCTCCTTTTTGAAAAACGCAAGAGTTACCTGCTCATCTGCTTTTTCCATATCCCGTGACACCGCAGGTTCGTCCAGCGGGCCGGCGCGACCGGCCACCTTCTCTGCAGGGGGATTGGACTCTTCTCCCGGCAGCAGCGGAGGCAGGTCGATTCTCGTTGCCGGTTCATCGAGGTCTGCCCTCTCGTACGGGGAGAGCGGAGTCGTATCATCGGCAACAAAATCCTGCTCTTCCGGGTAGAGCCGGTCGACCTTGAAGACCTTGGGAAACGGATCGTCATCCGCATCCGGAATCATGGACAATTATGGGTGCCTGCAGGCATCAACATTATGATCGAATGAAAAATACCCCAAAAGCCCACAACCATATCACCACCTCCTCCCAACATCACTCCAATGACCCCCAGCGAAAAATCCCACAAACACCACGACGTCTTCTCCGCGGAAAAGGCCGGGCACCTCGACACCCGCTTCCGCCACTTCCTCTACCGCCCCGACCGACTCGCGGGACGGTACGTGAAACCCGGCGACCGGGTCCTCGACTTCGGCTGCGGCCCGGGGTTCTTTACCCGCGAGTTCGCAAAGAGGGTCGGGGAGAAGGGAAGCGTGATCGCCGCCGACCTGCAGGAAGAGATGCTTGCAATCGTCCGCAACAAGCTCGGGCCCGAAGGGTTCCTGTCACGGGTAAAAACGCATCGCTGCCAGCCGGATTCCCTCGATCTTTTGCCGGACCGGGACGGGCAGGTCGATGTCGCCTTTGCCATCTTTGTCGTCCACGAAGTCCCGGACCGGGAAAAATTGTTTCGGGAGATCGCCGCGATGCTCGTGCCTAGCGGCTTGTTCTTCTATTCCGAACCCCCGTTCATTGTCTCCGGTGGCGAATTCCGAGAGAGCTGTGCGCTCGCAGAAAACGCCGGGCTCCGGCTGGTTGAGTCCCGGTTCTTCTTTGTGAACCGGGCGGCTGTGCTCAAAAAAATGTAAGGGAGGGGAGGGGGCCCACCCCCCTCCCCTTCTTTCCTTCAATGGGGGGATCACCCCCCACTGGCCCGGACCGGCTCCTCTTTTCTTTATCCGGGAAATAGCGCAACCGGACCTTCACGCCGAAGGTTCCACACGAACAAACCCTTGTTTCCCGTGCAGAAACAGCACGCATCCCACATATGGCGGAGGGGGGTAGGGGCCTACCCCCCACCCATGGGTCCGGGCAGGTGGGGGCACCCCCCTCACTCAGCATATGGGGGGTCGGTCTTACCGGAGGCAGGAATTGCTAATTGAGAGAATAGGATATTGTTATTCGCAGACCGGCACCAGTTTTCCTTTCAGGTTCTCCTCGCTCTCCAGCCGCATCATCTCCACGACATTGTTTGCCATCCCTTTTACCTTCTGGATCACAAGCGGGTCGGTTTTTAAGAATTCCGTATCGGTGATTGTGTTGAACTGCGACCCGTGCGTGCGGTACGCGATGCCAAACGGCGCGAGCACGTACCCCAGCTGCTGGAAGTACAGGAATATATCCATCGCTGTCTTCGTGGCACCGTCCTCGTGCCCCGAGACCGCGATACCCACGACCTTTCCTTCCGTCAGGCCTGGCTTTTTTAGCAGGTAGAGGTTCTGGATGCAGTTGAGCCGGTCGAGGAAATCCTTGAGCCGTGCCGACATATTGTTCCAGTTTATCGGCGAGGCAACGATGATCGCTTTTGACGCAATCACCATCTCGTGGAACCCAGGCATGTCGTCGAGCTGATCCCTGCACGGGTAGCGGCACGCGTTGTCCCGCATGCTGTAACAGCACCAGCAGTGGTTGATGGTAAATTCATTGATATTATACCGCCGGTAACTCACCCCCTTTTCACGCAGGACCTCCTCGGCAAGATCCGCAAGGTAGCCGGTGTTGTTGGCCCGGTGATTGCTGCCATTGATCAGCAGTACATCAAACTTTTCCCCGTCATAGCGAAGCGTTTTCTTTTCGGAAAACTCAACAAACTCCCTAACAGTGCCGGCGCACTGCGGGCATTCTGCGGGCGGGCTCTCCGCACGGGATATGTAGCCGCAGACCGCACACTTCCAGGCTTTACCGGGCATGGGACTGTCCGGTCTCGCTTCCCCGGGTACAGTAGTAGACATGCTGGAAATTCTCCTCCATTTGTACCGGGCATCCCGGGCAGAGACATCCCTGCTCAAATTTAATGCAGCCGCTCGTTCCTTTTTCTGCGAGACAATAGGCGATCTCTTCTTTACAGTCCACAAAACTCGGGCACATGCCGCAGTTGCAGAGCCCGATCCCCTTTTTCCTGTCCATGATCCAGTTCTCCCGGATGTTCATTTTCGTGCACTACTACTTAATAGAATTTCAACACCCGGGTGACTAGTGCAGGCCGGATTATTTTCCATTGTGCGAGCATACTGTTTTTATAATTCGGCCGATCATTAAGGAATTATGCCCGCATATTCCCGCTTGGTATTCTGCTCAGCCTGTATCGTCCTTTTGATCCTCGCCTGCATGTCTGCCGGCTGTTCTTCCTACCAGACATCGTCAGCAACTGCATCGACCCCGGCCCCCACGGGAGGAGGGACAACTATCACGATGAAAAATTTCGCGTTCAATCCATCAACCCTCACAGTAAAGACCGGTACTGTGGTCACGTGGGTGAACCAGGACGCAACCACGCACACCGTCACTTCGGACACCGGTTCTTTGGTCCCGTTCTCGTCAGATCCGATCCCACCCGGTGCATCCTATAATGTCACGTTCACCACCCCGGGAACGTATACCTATCACTGCTCGATTCACCCCTCCATGACCGGCACCATTGTTGTGCAGTCATAGAAATCTTTTTTTTACCCGGGAGACTGGCGGAACCCATGAACTGGAGCGCCTGCGTCCCGTGGTATCTGTTTCGGAGGTCTCTGTAAAACCCCCGCCCGGCATGAAAACATCCGATCGAAGTCATCATCATGAACAACATATAATTATTCAATAATTGTGAGGATGTTTCCTCAAGGCCCGATACGATGACACCCCAACCACCACCGGAAAAACCGGATCCGCAAGCGCAGTTCCATACCTTACCAGAGGAAGAACTCTTCTCTGTTCTTGGCAGCAGCCCGAATGGTCTGACCTCAGATCAGGCACAGGCCGGTCTGCTTCGCTTCGGGAATAACGACATCTCCCATATCCGGAAAGTCCCAGTGATCCTCCAGTACCTGGGCCATTTCAAAAACCTGCTCATCATCATCCTGCTCATCGCTGCGGGGATATCGTTGTTCGTCGGCGAACTGACCGATGCCGTTATCATCTTTATCATCGTCTTTGCAAGCGTCACCCTGGACTTTTTCCAGGAATACAAGGCCGGGGAAGCAGCCGACCTGCTCAGGCAGAAAATCCTTACCCGGGCCACCGTACTCCGGGACGGGAAAGAACAGGACCTGCCGATCACCGAGCTCGTCCCGGGGGATCTCGTCAGGCTCACCGCCGGGGACATTGTCCCTGCCGACGCCCGGATACTGACAGCACGGACCTTTTACGTAAACCAGTCCTCTCTCACGGGAGAGCCGTTCCCGGTCGAAAAACAACCGGGCGTTGCCGGTGCCGGAACCCCGGTCACCACAGCGGAAAATTACATCTTCCTTGGCACATCGGTTGTCAGCGGGACGGCAACGGCGCTTGTCACAAAGACCGGGGTGTCGACCGAGTTTGGCAAAGTGGCAAAGACCCTTGTCGAACGCCCCCCGGAGACGGAGTTCGAACGGGGACTTCGGCATTTCAGTTACCTGATGTCGAAATTCGTCTTCTTCCTCGTCATCTTCGTATTTTTCATCAATGCCCTGCTCCGGCACGGCATCCTTGAATCCCTGCTCTTCTCCATCGCACTTGCGGTCGGCATGACGCCGGAACTCCTGCCCATGATCCTGTCCCTGAACCTGTCCAAGGGCTCGGTCGCGATGTCAAAGAAGGGCGCCATCGTGAAACACCCGGAATCGATCCAGAATTTCGGGAGCATGGACGTGCTCTGCACGGACAAGACCGGGACACTCACCCAGAACGAGATCGCGCTCGTACGGCACCTGGACACGGAAGGAAACGACAGCGAGAACGTCCTGCTGTACTCGTTTATCAACAGCACCTACGACACCGGGCTGAAAAGTCCCCTTGACGATGCGATCCTCAAATTCCGGCACCTCGATATCGACAGGTTCCATAAGATCGACGAGATCCCTTTTGATTTTCTCCGGAAAAGGATCTCCGTTGTCGTTACCGACGGGGACAAGCGCCTGATCATTGCCAAGGGTGCCCCGGAGGAGGTCTTCCGGATCTGTTCGCAGGTTGACAGAAACGGTGTCACCGGACCGCTGACCGAGGCCGTTCGGGCGCAGGTCGAGGGGATCTACCAGGCCCAGAGTGCAGATGGCTTTCGGACCCTCGCGGTATGTTATCGTGTCGTGCCAGGCGATGTGACGCAGTTTTCCGTCGCTGACGAAAAGGAGATGACCCTCGCCGGATTTGTCACGTTTATCGATCCCCCCAAGGATACCGCACGGGAATCGATCCGGCAGCTGGAACACGCCGGGATCGAGCTGAAGATCCTGACCGGGGACAACGAACTGGTAACACGAAAGATCTGCGAAGAGATAGGTCTTGAGATCAAAGGTGTCCTTTCCGGGGAGGATGTCGAACACATGGACGTCCAGACCCTCTCACGGGTGGTCGAGAACGTGACCGTCTTTTCCCGCATGACCCCGGTGCAGAAGAACCGGGTCATGATGGCCTTAAAAAAGAACGGCCATGTCGTCGGGTTCATGGGCGACGGGATCAACGACGCACCGTCAATACGTGAGGCGGACGTCGGCATATCGGTGGAAAATGCTGTGGATATTGCCAAGGAATCGGCAGACATCATCCTCTTAAAAAACGATCTGCGTATCCTCAGCGACGGCGTGCTTGAAGGCAGGAAGACATTTGGGAACACCATGAAATATATCCTGATGGGGACGAGTTCCAATTTCGGGAACATGTTCTCGGTCGCCGGGGCCTCCATCTTCCTCAAATTCCTCCCGATGCTCCCGATCCAGATCCTCTTAAACAATCTCCTCTATGACGTATCGGAATCGACCATCCCGAGCGATAACGTTGATGAGTCCTATATCATGGCCCCGAAAAAATGGGATATGGATTTCATCAAGAAGTTCATCGTTATTTTCGGGCCGATCAGCTCGATCTTTGACTTCATCACGTTTGGTATCCTGCTGTTCTTCTTTGTCGCTGATGCAGCGTTCTTCCA
This sequence comes from Methanoregula sp., assembly GCF_049690535.1. Taxonomy (GTDB): domain Archaea; phylum Halobacteriota; class Methanomicrobia; order Methanomicrobiales; family Methanospirillaceae; genus Methanoregula. The sequence continues at coordinate 24,727 of NZ_JBAVMX010000020.1, forward strand.
GACGGCCTGGTTTGTCGAGTCGATCTGCACCCAGACGCTCGTCATTTTCGTGATCAGGACCCGGGTTGTCCCGTTCTACAACAGCAGGCCGAACCGGCTCCTCACCGCAAGCACGATCCTGATCGTGGCAATTGCCTGTATCCTGCCGTTTACCCCGATAGGAAGCCTGTTTGGATTTGTCCCGCTGCCGGCGTCGTTCTTTGCGGTGCTTGCCGGCCTTGTGATCAGTTACCTTATCATTGTCGAGCTGGTCAAACGCTGGTTCTACAAAAAATATGCTTCAATAACAGACAGGAAAACAGCCTGACCGGCCGGTTTGCCTGATCAGCCGTCCGATCTACAAACCTTATTTTTTATGTGCAGGTTTCTCTTCGGTGTGGATCAACCGGCACTTGTTGACACATTCCCAGTTTTCGGGCATGAACTTCCCGTCCGGTTTGGCCTTCATCGTGGTGTGGTATTTCTCCCCACAAACAAGGCATTCCATCAGGCCCGTCTTCTCATCGACAACTTTTGTTGTATGCTCCTTTGTTACCATGGAAGGTGTTCTTTGTGGGCCGGGTGATATAAGTGTGGATCGGGGACTGCTGATACACCCCCAAATCGGAAAAAAGGGTATGCACCCCCGGGTACCACATTGGCCACGGGCCGGTTTTAGGATACGGGAGGACCACCGTGACGAGTTATTTATGGTACGGCTCCCCGCTGTTGATCCGGCAGGCGCGGTACACCTGCTCTAACAGGATCAGCCGCACCATCTGGTGGGTAAAGGTCATAGGCGAGATCGACAGCCGGAGATCGGCACGGGAGAGCACCGCATCGGAGAGCCCGAGATCGCCCCCGATGATCATCGCAATAACATTCGTCCCGACAAGCTGCCAGTCATGCAGCCGGGCGGCAAGTGCCTCGCTCGATAATTCCTTTCCCCGTACATCAAGCACCACGACGTACGCCCCGTCAGGGATCGCAGCGAGGATCCGGTCACCTTCCCGGTCTTTTATGAGCTGCTCGTGGCCGGCGGAGGAGTGAACACCCCGCTTTTCATCCGCGACTTCAGCGATGGCAAGTTTCAGGTACGGGGTAAGGCGCTTTTCGTACTCAGCAATACCTTCTGATAGGAACCGCTCCTTAATCTTCCCGACCGCAATGATGCGTACCTGCATAGAAAGCCACCCTCATCATACATTGTTCACCCTGACATGAAAAATACGCTCCTGCAAGCATCAGGAAGACCGGGAAAAAGAGTTTTTATGAATTGTGCCCGGGTTCCTGCGGGTCGGTTTTCCCGGACAACAGGACATCCAACAGCATATCTTTCATCATGGCTTTCATGAGGTCCCGGCCTTCATCGGATGCCATGTACTCCCTGAAGAGTTCCCGAAGTTGCTCCCTGTCGTGGTGGTTATCGACAAACGAGAGGAGTGCCTGGGTGATACAGTCCGAGACCGTGGAGAACTTTTTCTCCACGTACACGAGATTGTTGACCTTTTCGTAGATATTGGGCGGCATCTTGTAGGAGATCGCAACCCGTTCACCCCGGCTTGCCGGTACTTTATCCGCCATGCGCTGTAGAAATAGGCCAGATTACTATAAATAGGGTTTCGGGTCCGTCGTGCACCACAAAAATCCTGTATTCACCCGACTTGAAATAATACTTTTAAAAAAATGGGGTGGGGATGCCGCTTACCCGAAGAGTTTGTACGACTCTTCGAGCGCTTCGACTGCCGGGAGCTTTTTCCCGGTTAAAAATTCGATGCAGGCTCCCCCGCCGGTGGATATGTGGGTGAAATCGTTTTCGAGCCCGAGTTTCTCGATCACGGCGGCAGTATGGCCACCGCCGACGACCGAGAACTCGACCCGGGACGCGGCCCTGAGCAGTTCGAAGGTTCCCGTGGCAAAATCCGGATCCTCAAAGACACCGGCGGGGCCGTTGAAGACCACGGTCCCGGACCTCTTCAAGGTCGAGACAAGCGCCGCTAGCGCGTCCATGCCGAGATCCATGACCGGCGAATCGACAGGGATCCGGTCGATCGAGTACTCAGCACGTTTGCCGTTCTGCCGCACCGCAACCGATGTGGGCATGATCACCCGGTCGCCGAACTTTGCAAGGATATCCTGTGCTTTCCTGATCTCGCCCTGGTACTTGAGCTGTTCGATCAGCTGGGTGGAGGGTTTGCCGATATCGTAGCCAGCGGCAAGATAGAAGACGTTTGCCACGACACCGATCACGATCACGGTGTCGGCAATGCCGTTTTCAAGCACATGGGCGGCGACCTCGATCGAGTCGTCAACCTTGGTGCCCCCGAGCACCATGCAGACCGGGCGGGGCGCTCCCGAGAAGACTTTCGAGAGCGTGGAAACCTCTTTTTCCATCAGGAGACCGGCCGCTGATTTCATCGCGAGCGGGAGACCCACGACCGTTGGCTGGGACCGGTGGGCAGTCCCGAACGCATCGTTCACGAAAAAATCCGACATCGCGGAAAGTCTCCGGACGAGGTGGGTCTTTTTGGCCTCCTCGGGTTTCATCGTGAGGTTCTCTTCCGCAGCAAACCGCACGTTTTCGAGCATCAGGACATCGCCGGGCTTTGAAGCCTGCACGGCTTCCTTTGCGTGTCGCCCGAAGATACTGTCGATGTAGGTAACCGGTGAGCCAAGGAGTTCTTCGAGTTTTTCGGCATGGGCCTCAAGCGTCGTGAAATCCTTCTTTCCCGGCCGGCTCTGGTGGGTGACGATGACGACTTTGCTGTCAGAGAGCGCATGGATCGTCGGCAGGTGTTCGCGGAACCGTTTATCGTCCAGAATAAGATGAGTGGTGGGATCGATGGGGGAGTTGAGGTCAAGACGGAGAAGTACCGTCTTCCCGCTGCATCCCAAGTCCCGGAGGGTACCGATCGGCATGTGGCCACATCCCCGGGGTTACGCCGAACCCCGGGCCTTGATCCTCTTCATCCTGAAAAGTTCCTCGCGTTCCATCTCATCAAGACGCATCTTGATGAAATCCCGGGCGGCGGTGAGCTCGGGGATCACTTTGAACTCGAGCGCATTGACCCGGCGCTTGGTCTTCTCGATCTCATCGAGCAGGCGTTTCATCGTGGTCTCGATCTCGGCGCTCTCGATGATTGCCTCGACCAGTTCCTCGAACGCCGATGCGGTCTCATCGATGACCGGCGACGTGCCGAGCACGCCGTATCCCCGGTCGGCTAGGCTCTTTCTCACTTTCGACGATTCGATCTCCGGCACGACCACGCCCATGATGTTCTTGCTCTTGAGCGTGATCTCCGGCGTCTCTTTTACCGAAAGGGCGGCGGCCTTGACACCGATCGCGCCTTCAACCGTGTTTGCCACTGCCATCATGTCGACAGCGTGCTGGTACTTTCTCAGGAGTTCTCCCCGGCTGTCCTTTGCCTCTGAGAGGATCTTGAAAAATTCCATGATCAGCCCGTCGCGCTTCATCTTGAGAATTTTATAGCCGCGCTCGGAGAGTTTGATCTTCCTTTTGAGGTCGATCAGTTCCGAACGGGTTGGCTTGATATCGCGCAGCGCCATGGATTTTTTACTCCTTCTTTGCACCGGCCTTGACTTTCGGGTGGTATTTGTTGATCAGGTCACGGTCGATACGGGTCAGCTGCTCAACCGGCAGCGTTGACAGGATCTCCCAGCCGACACCCAACGTGTCCTCAATGGTCCGGTCCTCGTCATATCCCTGCCGGACAAAGCGGTTCTCGAAGAGATCCGCGAACTCAAGCAGCAGCCGGTCACGTTCGGAGAGGGCGTCCTTACCGACGATGGCAACGAGGCCGCGGAGGTCGTTACCCTCTGCGTATCCTGCGTACATCTGGTCGGAGACCTTCTTATGGTCCTCACGTGTTTTCCCCTTGCCGATACCGAGGTTCATGAGTCGTGATAACGAGGGTAGCACGTTGATGGGTGGGTAGATACCCTTTCTATGCAGTTCACGGCTGACCACGATCTGGCCTTCGGTGATGTAACCGGTCAGGTCAGGGATCGGGTGGGTGATATCGTCACCGGGCATGGTCAGGATCGGGATCTGCGTGACCGAGCCCTTCTTACCCTTGATCATACCGGCACGCTCGTAGATACAGGCGAGATCCGTGTACATGTACCCCGGGTAGCCACGGCGACCGGGCACTTCTTCACGGGCGGCACCGATCTGACGCAGCGCTTCGCAGTAGTTGGTCATATCCGTCAGGATGACAAGCACGTGCATACCGAGCTCGAAGGCAAGGTATTCTGCGGTGGTCAGAGCAAGACGGGGCGTGATGATACGCTCGACGGCCGGGTCATCCGCAAGGTTGAGGAAGACGACGGCACGCTCAAGAGCACCGGTGCGCTCGAAGTCCGCCATGAAGTAGTTCGCTTCTTCCTTGGTGATACCCATGGCAGCGAAGACCACGGCGAAATTCTCGGTCGAACCGGGCACCTTTGCCTGACGGGCGATCTGGAGCGCAACATTGTTGTGCGGCAGACCTGCTGCCGAGAAGATCGGGAGTTTCTGTCCACGGACAAGGGTATTCGTACCGTCGATGGTTGAGATACCGGTCTGGATAAAATCCGCCGGCATGCCACGGGCATACGGGTTGATCGCAGCACCGGTGATGTCGAGGCGCTTTTCCGGCACAATCTCCGGGCCGCCGTCGATAGGCTTACCGCCACCGGACAGGATGCGGCCGAGCATCTCCCTGCCGACCGGCATCTTGATGGTCTCGCCGGTGAACCGGACGCCACTGTCCCTGCCGATACCCGTTGTGGTCTCGAAGATCTGGACAACGACCATCTCATCGCTTGTGTCCAGCACCTGGCCACGCTTGATCGTGCCGTCGGAAAGAACCACGTTTACGAGTTCCTGGTACGCGATAGGTTCGGTCTTCTCTACAAAGACAAGCGGACCGGCAATTTTTGTGATAGTCCTGTATTCCTTCATGCTGCCGACCTCAGTGTGTTGAACTCTGCGTCCATTTCCTTCTCGATCTTCGCAAGTTCGGGCTTGTAGTCCTTGATGAACTTGATCTGGGGCAGTTCATTCTTCGCCTTGACCGCGATGATCTGTGCCGGGCTGATACCAGCAATCTGGGCAGCATAGGCATAGTCAGCGAAGGTCTTGATCGCCTTCAACATATCGTACTGCTTTTTCATGTCACAGAACGTGTCGACCGCGTCATACGCGTTCTGCTGGAGGAAGATCTCACGGATCATACGGGCGACCTCGATCGTCACCTGCTCTGACTCGGGCAGGGCATCGGAACCGACGAGCTGCACGATCTCCTGGAGTTCTGCCTCTTTCTGGAGAACTTCCATGGCCCAGGACCGGATCTTGTTCCAGTCGGGGGAGACCTCCTTGTCGTACCAGTCATGGAGGGCGTCAAGGTACAGTGAGTACGAGTTGAGCCAGTTGATCGCCGGGAAGTGCCGGCGCTGGGAGAGCTTTGCGTCCAGTGCCCAGAAGACCTTCACGATACGGAGCGTGTTCTGGGTGACCGGCTCCGAGAAGTCCCCACCTGGTGGGGAGACAGCACCGATAACCGAGACCGACCCGGATTTTCCGTTCAGGGTCTCGACAAGACCGGCACGCTCGTAGAACTCCGAGAGCCGGGCTGCGAGGTATGCCGGGTATCCTTCTTCGCCGGGCATCTCTTCAAGACGGGACGAGATTTCTCTCATCGCTTCTGCCCACCGGGAGGTCGAGTCTGCCATTAAGGAGACATCGTATCCCATGTCACGGAAATACTCCGCGATGGTGATACCGGTGTACACGGATGCTTCACGGGCCGCAACCGGCATGTTGGAGGTGTTTGCGATGAGCACCGTCCGCTCCATCAGGGGTTTGCCGGACTTCGGGTCCTCAAGACTCGGGAACTCCGTAAGAACTTCCGTCATCTCGTTGCCGCGTTCTCCACAGCCGATGTAAACCACGATCTCGGCATCCGACCACTTGGCGAGCTGCTGCTGGGTAACGGTCTTGCCGCTCCCGAACGGGCCGGGAATTGCGGCGGTGCCGCCTTTTGCAATCGGGAAGAGACCGTCGAGGATCCGCTGACCGGTGATCAGAGGGATCGTCGGGTTCTTCTTCTCACGCACGGGGCGGGGGACACGGACCGGCCAACGCTGGAGCATCGGGTACTCGCGACCGTCGTCGAGAACACAGATCGTCTCATCGATGGTGAAGTCCCCGCTCCTGATTGTCTTTACCACGCCTGCCTTTACATTGGGCGGGAGCATGACCTTGTGGACGATGTTGGTCTCCTGCACTTCGCCAAGGATTGCGCCCGGCTCTACCTTGTCGCCAGCCTTTACAACCGGCTTGAATGTCCACTTCTTCTCATGGGAGAGCCCGGGTGCGGTGACACCACGCTCGATGAAGTTGCCCATCTTTTTCACGAGGACTTCAAGGGGGCGCTGGATACCATCGTAGATACTGGTGAGGAGGCCGGGGCCCAGTTCGACTGCAAGCGAGAGCCCGGTATTTACGACCGGCTCGCCTGGCCTGATACCCGAGGTATCTTCGTATACCTGGATAATGGTATTATTGCCCTGGATCTTGATGACCTCACCCATCAGCGCTTCCTTTCCGACCTTGACCACATCGTACATGTGGGCGTCAAGATTGACTGCCGTGACGACGGGGCCGGCGATCCTTTTCAGGACACCCTTTTTTGCCTCTTTGTTTTTTTCGGTTTTTACTTCCACAGATCAACACCCACCGATCTCTTGATTTTCTCCCGCAAGGACAGGCCGCTTTCTTCGCCGCCAAGGGCGATCACGGTCGGCTTGACGGAGTTTTCGAGCATAGCACGGAGACGGCGCGGGAGCCGTTCCATGTCGCTGCTGTTCAGGACAAGAATACCGACCTGTCCGTCCGAAAGGGCGCTGGTGATGCACTCGTTGAGTTTTTCATCGTTCTCCGCCGTGTAGGTCTTTTTGATGCCTGCTAAGCGGAATCCGAGAATGAACTCGCTGTTGCCGATGACTGCAATCTCCATCTTACATCACCAGGTATTTCCCAATCGTCTCTGCGGGGAGCCTGGATTCCTTGCCCCTCGCCAGTGCCCGGAGGTTGAATACTTCATACTTTTTCTTCTCGAGATACACGAGGATCGGATAGATGGAGAAGGGGTTTCGCTTGGAGAGTTTCTCCATCTGTTCCATCTGCACCCGCACGAGAAGCGATGCGATTTCATGAACCGGCCGTTCGCTCTCCAGTCCCTTTAAGAGTTCAATGACCGGCTCTGTGCGGACCTTTATCCTGAGCTGGTCGACAAACTCCCGGTAGTCCTGGATCGTGTTTAACGCGGCAAAGTCTGCTGCGGACATCGTGCCGCCAAGGATATACATCTCCTTTGTATCTTCCTGGAGCTTGTCTGCCCGCAGCCGGAAGAGCGTCAGGATGTTCTTGATATCAATGTCCAGCCGGATGAATGCGAGGAACAGCCGGCCCCCGGCATCCCCGCCACTGGATTCTGCAATGATCTCCGCATAGAACTGCTTGTACAGCTCGTTTTCCATACGGGCATACGAACCGGTCTCCTTTGCTGCCGGGAACTCCCGTGCAAGCACCGGGTAGAGCCGTTTTCCTTTAAGGGCTTCGATGACGCGGTCCGGGCTGTCTTCGGCAAGAAGCCGGTCGAGCACGACCTTGTCGAGGCTGCCGGCAGGAACAAGGACTTCCTTTATCTTACCGGTCTTCTCACCCTGCGCCTTTCCGCGCAGGATCGTGAGCACATTCTGGATATCCCAGTACCTGAGGTACGCACGGGTGAACTGCTTGAGTATCCCGGGCGTAATTTCCAGGATCCGCTGGTACTCCTTTGCAAGGTTCCAGCTTAAGGCTACCTCAAGGAGGTCGATCCCTTTGAACGTGGTGCCGAGCTCGTCGATCTCCTGCTTGTACGAGGTCTCTTCGATGATACGGGTAATCTCGGGGAGGCTCATGTTGAGCATCCGCTGGTACTCTTCTCTGGGGAGAAGCTTGGACTTCCTCACCCGCATCCTGGTACAGACGTAGATAGTGGGCGCTGAAATTCCTTTCATCCCTGCCATACCTGTACCACCCTATCCGAAGAGGAGATCAGATGCATCCTTGAGCCCGGATTCCCACACTTTGTTCATGAAGGTGCGATAGCTGTAATCGATCTGCAGCTCGTTACCTTCGCCTTCAATCAGGATCCCGCCATCGATATCGACCGGTTCACCCAGGGTAAACCCTGAGAATTCCTTATCGGTAAGGACGGCTTTTGCTGCCGCGGCATCCCGTGCATTGCAGTGGATGCTGCCTTTCGGGATCTCCTTTTTCGCTTCCGTAAGGAGTTTTTTGATGGCTTCGCGATGGAAGCTTTCAGGGAGTTTTGCAATTTCCGAGCGGGTGCTCTCGTACACTTCGTCGAGAAGTCCCTTCTGCGTGTTCAAGAGCTCGCGCTTGACAAGAAGGTTTGCGGCTGAGACCTCCTGGGCGATAATCCGGGACTCCTGTTTTTTCGAGACGTCCTCAGCACCCGTTTTGATCTCTGCAACTTTCCGGTTTGCTTCCGCGAGAATCCTGTCCGAATCCACTTTCGATTCGGCACGGATCGCATCCGCTTCTTTTTTGCCTTTTTCCCTGATCTCGTCCAGTACTGCTTCCAGTCCCATTGTTCTTGCCTCGCTTAGAACAGGAGCAGAAGTGCAATGACGAGACCGAAGATGACGATGGTTTCCGGAATGACCGTAAAGAGCAGGCCAAGCCCGAAGAAGTCCTTGTTCTCCGCGATTGCGCCGACTGCTGCGGCACCGATGCCCATCTCAGCGACACCGGTACCGACACCGGTGAGACCAACTGCAAGACCGGCTCCGATTGCCTTCATTCCAACCTGCGATGCCTGTACCATTTCAAGAGTCATGTTAACGTCTGCCATAATCTAATCCTCCGTAAATTTTCGTTTCATTCCAAATGGAATATACTTCCTGCCTCCACCCTTATAGAATTTGGTGAAGAATTCGACATAATGCAACCGGATTGAGTGGAGACCACCGTCAAGCATGCCCAGGGCCAGGTTAAACGCGTGCCCGAGTAAGAATATCAGGACACCGACGATGATCATGACAATTCCAACAATTGAGAGACTTTTCATGCCGGGATTGATGAACATCCCGATAGACATGTAGTTGACGACCATCGCGATAGCGACCGATGAAAGTCCCACGGCTGTCAGACGGGTGTAAGAAAGAACGTGGGAAATAATCGTCGGAATTTCGATGATCTCAAGAACCGCATCGCGGGCGATAAAGATGACGCCCATCACGATGAACACGATGGCAAGAACCATCCCTACCGAAAGCCCCACGGCCACAATGGGAAGCCCGGTGAGGTCCGGCATGAGCGGGATCGGGAACATCGACCAGATAGCAATGAGGATACCCCACATCACGGTTATCCAGCCAAGGCTCGCTAGCACAGCTTTTATCCGGTGGTCGCCATGGTCCTGGCGGGCGTGGTTGATCATGCCAAGCGCCCTTCCAAGCGTGACATACAGGATACCGACCCAGACCGAGACGATCAAGAGTTGGGCGATCGCTGCCCCGTGCCCACCGGCTTCAGTCACGCCAATGTTGAGGTGGCGGCTGTAGATGATCGGGGCCCACGGGAGCTCGAAGCCCAAAAATTCGCTGAAGAGGAGCCCGAAGATGATGCTCATGATGCTTGCGTTCCGAAGAATTTTGAGGAACTGGTGGACCTCGTCACCCTTCATGAACTTCCAGAGACCAATGCACAGCACAAGCATCAAAAGGCCGTAGCCGACATCGCCTACGATCACCCCGAAGAAGATCGGGAACATGATCGATAAGACAAGCGTTGGGTCCACTTCCGTGTACGTGGGCCTGGAGTAAACATCCATGAGCAGCTGCGCCGGTTTGGCAAAATCCGGGTTGTTGTACTCCACCGGCACGTTGTCGTGCACGGGGTCGACCGGCTGTTCCGAGACAAAGACCCGGCCACCGGTCACCTTGTCGAGCGCCGCGCTGAGCGCTGCGATGCGGTCCGCCGGGACCCAGCCCTCTGCCACGAACACTTTCGAGGTCGTGGCAAAACGTAACGGTGCCTCGGTCTGTTCGATCCGTGCCCGGAACGCTTCCTCGCACGCAACCAAGAGATCGGCATGCGACTCCTTGATCTTCGCGAGTTTTACGTTGATCGCCTCGATTTCTTTTTTCAGCGATGCGATCTGTTCCGTGTAATACGCGGTACGGGCCGTCGCAGTGCCGGTCTCCGCCGGGATCGACACCGACTGGAACTGCGCTTCCTGGAGTTCCCGTTCGGCCCGGGCCCGGTCGTTCTCCGTAACGACGACAAGGACAAACGAGCGTTCTTTGCCTTTTACGACCTGCATCTCGTGCGGGACGGAAATGGTCACCTCACGCGGGACATAGCCGGCGAGCACGGAAAAATGCTTAAAACCCTGCAAAAGAGCGAGATCCAGCGGGATCTCCTTAAACGGGGCGAGTTCCACGATCTTCTGCTCGTATTCCTTTGCCTTCGTATCGAGCTTCGACCGGGCACCTGTCAGTCCTTCGATTTCTTTTTCGATGCCGGGGAGATCCTGTTCGATCTTCTTCTGGATCTCCGGCGTACTCAGTTTCTGCTTTGCGTCGGCATCCTCGCCACGGATCGCAAAAACGTTCTCGATTGCCCTGACCTTGATAAGCTCAGCTGATGCTTCCGTCGCCCCTTCGAGAGGGGTGCCAATCTTAAAGCCCTCGTACCCTCCCTGCCCCTGCTCCACATAGTCTTCGATATGGAACATGTGCTCGCGGTACAGCTCGTTAATGATCGGTGCCGCCTGATCACGGGACGCAACGATAAGCATCCGGCCCATCGGTTTAGGCGCCAACATGCAGCTGCTCCTTAAACCGCGATACCAGCAGCTGCACTGCTTTTGAAAGGTTCTTTGTGCCCTTCTCTTTCAATGCCGCTGAACGCTGATTGCCTTCTTTTATGATTTCAGCGTGCTTTTGGGCTGCCTGGTGCCGTGCTTCTTCCAGTTTCAGCTTCTTGTACTGTTCAGCATTGCTCTGCGCCTTCGTTATCAGGTTATCAGCTTCCAGATCTGCCTGGGAGTGCCTGCGCTTTTTTTCTTCCTGCGCCGCACTGATCATCGACTGATACTCGGTTTCAGTTTTCTTGATGTCGTTTAAGACCTCAGTTTTCATCCAACCCTCCACTCACGGCAGTACATTAGTTGGTGAAAAACACAATATATGTATTGTTATTTAGGATTTCATGTCTGTTTTAAAGAGCGGAAATTCCCAAAAAAACGGGCATTTAAATAAAAATCAGCGATTATCTCTGGATTTTATTCGATCCATCGTGAGCGTGGGGGAGAGCAGCGAGACATCAATACCGTCCCCGTTTCCACTCAGCGTGATGCCGGCGAGTTCGTCCGAAGAACATATCAGGTGCTGCTCCGGGTGCGTCCCTCGTACAATCGAGCAGTTTGTCCGGATTACCGGTCCCACCGAGACCACGTAGGGGATCCGTTTCGATCCCGGGTGATCCCTCGGAAGAACCAGGAGCGGCAGATGGTACGTCCTGACCAGCTCAAGCAGCATCAGGGCGGGTTCGACCGGACCTGATTCAGGAGCGGAAACCACCACGAGATCCCCGGCATGAACTCCCTGGCAGTACTCTGCATGACTGGCCTCGATGCAGAGGGAAAAATTTTCGCGGACAACCGCCGCAAGCAGAAAAGAATGGATGCCCTTGACCTGCAGGACATCGTTACCTATGGAGGTGTTCATATCTCAACAACGTCTTCCGACTGGCAGGAAGGACACATGGGATGTTTTCCGATCCCCTTGAACCGTTCGCCGCATTCCTTGCACCGGTAGTTTTTCGCCACAACCCGGTCTTCGGGAAGATCGATATCTGTAGGTCCGCCAACACTACACATGCTCCAATCACCTCACTACTCTAATCTACCCATGGTATTATTTATGCTTGTTTACGGTATGGAGGCCGTACTTTTTTATAAAGGATTTTTTCTTATCTCACTATACGACAAGGATGAAGTTGAAGGTAACAAGGGCGATGATCAACAGGATGCAGGAATGTTTTACACCGGCGGCAAGCGAGGACTCTCCCATCTGCCCGGCGATAAGGCCCGAGAAAAGCGCCTGGACCAGGCACGCGTGGTAGAGAAGCCGGTCAAGCGATTTCACCGGCACCGATCCGATGCCGGAGAGGGGGCCGGCGGTCGATGAAATCCCCGATGTCCCGATGTGGGCAAGGACCGGCAGGAACTGCGTGGAGAGTACCGCAACGACAAAAAGGAAGACAAAGAACGAGAGGTACACGATCGCCGTATAGATGAACATCTCGGCAAAACGTTCTTTTTTCAGGGTTTCGCTCATCTTTGCGTCGCTTGCAGCAATTGCAAGTACTTCTCCGATCTGTCCGCTCATCTCGCTTGCTTTCGTGATCAGCGTGACCGTCCGGGCAATGGTCGGGGTACTGACCCGCCGCTCAAAGCGCATCAGTGCCTCGGAAAAGTTCGCGCCCCAGTCCATATCCTGTTTGATCCGCCGGATTTCATAACTCAGGAGACCGAGGTTGGTGTTGACCATGATCCCGATGGCCTGCGCTATCGTCAGGCCGACCCGGTTAATCCCGGACATCCGTTCAAGGAAATCCGGGATCATGATCTGGATCCCCCTGACTTTTCGGGCCCAGATTTCGTAGAAGATCGCATAGGGAATAAGAACGATCAACAGGGCAATAACGACGTGATCGTCCACGACATCGATAAAAAGTTCAGGATCGGCATATTGCGGGACGCTGTAAAGAACCAGCGCCAGGTAAATGAGCGCCGCGGGAATGGTGACATACAGGGTATGATTTACATCGCTCACGAAACTTTCGAGCGGGTGCCGGAGGTTGTGGGCCAGTGTCCGTATCTTGTCGTATTTTCTGAGCTGTTCAAAGAGCGACTCTTCCCCTGCCTTTTTAACGATCTTTACATCCGCGTACGTGTTGAGCTGCTTGGCCTTTGTGTAGCGTTCGGTCTTTTCCGCTTTAGTTGAGATGAGATCGATCATGAGGATGAAGATGAGCGACCCGATGGGGATGATCACGTAGACGATAAGGGAGAGCTGGAGAACCGCCGACCCGCCCATCATGCCCATGACCACCATGATGATGATCAAAAAGAGCGGGCCGGCAACAAAGAGGGTTACATATGATTCCGCCACCATGGAGAGGATGGTCAGGAACTGTTTCTGCTCGAACCGTGCCTCCTCCTGGTAGAGCCTCACCCGGCTTGAAAGGAACTCCGTCATATCGCCCCCGCTCTCGATAACTGAAAGCAGATCTTCGAGGAAATCCTTGAGCTTTGCCGATGGCGTTGTTTCAGAGAGCCGGCGGATGGCGGTCACGACATCTGATCCAAAGAAGTCCACATCCCGCACGATCTGCCGGACTTCGAGCGCAACCTCGCCGTAAATATTTGCATTTTCAGAGAGGGCATAAAAGATAGTCGTCAGCTGCGCCCCGCCCCGGCGCATCGCGTACATGTACGCGACCGCGTTATGGAGCGTCAGGTTTATCCTGATGCTCCGGTTTTTCTTTTCGATACCCGGGATCCGGAGCAGGATGAGATACGTGAGGTATGCCCCAAGGGCAAACGAGAGCGCGACACTTGCAGAGACCACAACGGTTGTACTGGAGAGAACCCCAAGATTTTCGGGCAGGTGGAGATTGAAGACATTGTAGATGCCCTTGCCTGATTCAACCTGCAGGGCAAAAAACCGGCTCACCAGGTATCCCAGAACACCGAAGAGTACCCCCGAGACAAGCGCAACCCGGATGGCTCTCCAGAGGTACTGGTCAAGCGTCACACCGGATCGGGACGCAATCAGATCGGCATGAAGGCTGTGGTACCGGAACGGGTCGCGCAGCAGCCATTTCTGGAGGGAGTGCCGGAAATTCATTACAGTACCTGTCTGAGATCAGAAATATAAGCGAGCACGTGCGCACGGTTGATATGGTAGAGATGGAAAAGCGAGGCGACTGATATATAGTCGCGGATCCCCTGTTTGCGCATCTCTTCAAGCAGGTTTTCCCGTACCGCGATCTCCGTATCGAGCTGGTCCCGTGTCCACCCGCGCTTCTCAGCCATCTTTGCATAGACCTGCGATCTCCCGGTATAGGAGGTCCGGTCATGGAGGGGGTCATATTCAAAGACATTGTTGACCTGAAGATTGCCGGTCGCCGAGTCGATGCCGACAATTTCGACGACTTCCTGTACCCTTCTGACCCGTTCGGTCCCCCGGTAGATGAGCGCCTGGACGCTGATGATGTTTAATGCCTGGAGCATATTACGCGGCACATTGAGGGGTTCGCTCTCCAGCCGGTGGATCGCCGCATCGATGCTGCCTGCATGCATGGTAGAAAACGTGGTGTGGCCCGTGTTCATTGCCTGGAACAGCGTCTGCGCCTCGGGGCCCCGCACTTCCCCGACAAGGATATACTCTGGTCGCTGCCGCATAGCGGCCCGGAGGAGATCGAACATGTTGATCGCACTGCCGCCCTCAGTGAGCGATTCCCGGGTGACGCTTGCGATCCAGTTGTCATGGTAGAGCGTGATCTCCCGCGTGTCTTCAATACTCACGACCTTTGCGATGGGGGGGATAAACAGCGAGACTGCGTTTAACGAGGTGGTCTTCCCGGACGCCGTCCCGCCGATGAAGAGCAGGCTCATGCTGTTTTCTATGGCCAGCCAGAAATATACCAGTTCGTCGCTGGAAAACGTGCCGTACTCCATGAGTTCGATCGGTGAGAACGGTTCTTCCCGGAATTTCCGTATGGTAAACGATGTCCCCCGGGTCGTCACTTCCGTCCCGAGCGTCAGCTGGAGCCGGGAACCGTCGGGAAGGGTGGCATCGAGCATCGGGGAACCGGTCGAGATATGCTTGCCGGATCGCTGAGCGAGCGTGATGGCAAGCGAGTTGAGGACATCGGATTCAAACGCGATATTGGTCTTGATATTCCGGTGTTTCCGGTGGTACAGGAAGATGGGGATCATGCTCCCGTCGCAGGAGATATCCTCAAGATGAGGATCTTTCATGAGGGGGTCGATACGCGACCAGCCGATGAAGTTCCTGACAAGATAATACTCGAGCTTGAAGAGGGGGATCTGGTCGAGCACGAGACCGTAATCGTCAAGGAGGCCGTGCACCTTGGACAGCAAAATCCTTTTGCGATCTTTTTTGATCTCATCCGCGGTCAGGATCAGGACATCTATAAGGTCCTGGTGGAGCCGCTCGAGGAGTTCGTACTCGAAATCCGACAGGGGCGGTTCGAAAAGGAGGTACTCGGTCTGGTTCGTCTTTTTGTTGAGTGCAATATACACCAGTGTCCGGCCCTCTTCGATCCAGTACTGGTCAAGGAGTTCATACCCTTCGGGAAGCTCCCCGCTCACAAGCGTGCCATGCTTTGCAAAGTCGTACTCATCGCTTGAGACGTTTTCCCTGGTGTTAAAGAGACGAAAATAATACCGGTAACTCGCCTCATGTTTTTTTGGCGCCGCAGGTTCCGCATGGGGGGAGGCTTCTGCAGGGAGTTCTGCCCCGGCATCATCGGTACGCAGTTCCCGGGGAATCGCATCCTCCGTGATATCCCCGGTACCGGGCTCGTGTCTTTTAAGTCCTGCAAAGAATTCTGAAAGCCGCATAACCCGCGCTCCACGAAGAATGACTATATTTCCCGGTTATAGTTCGGGGGATTCTTGTATAAATAGTGTTTTACGGGAAATCACGTCATATCTGTAAGCAAATGCAGGGAGTTTTTTTGTTTTTTCCTGCACTTTAAACAAAGGTTATTGGTAAAAAAGAGCGCACGCCGTACAGGTTCAGATATATTTATCATCGCACCCATGAGAGATACGTTAAACCATTTCACGGGATGCATGGAGTGCCAGATGCAGGATACAACCAAGACCAGAATGCCTACCGGGATCGCTTCGCTCGATCCTATCCTTGACGGCGGCGTCCCGCCGGGGTCCATGATCCTCCTTCTCGGGGAGATCGGGGCCGGACACTATGAATTTGCCTACAGTTCCACGGTAAGCTCGCTCGCGTGCATGAGCCGCCCCAGGGATGCCGGCACCAGCTGCCCGTCAAAGATCCTGTATATCACCTTTACCCGGCTTGAGGCAGATGTCCGCCACGAAATTATCCAGTCGTTCCATGCCGATGGCGTGACCGAGGGCATGACGGCGATACAGTTCGAAGATCTCTCGGATCTCTATTTTGACCGGAGCATCGTCCCCGACTCCTGGTACAGCCACAGCAACACCCTGACCCGGCTCCAGAAACGCTCCGAACATGCGAACATCTTCATGAGGCTTGCTGACATCTTTGCAGCTGCAGAACCGGGCAGTATGATCATCGTTGATTCGATCACCGATATTGCCACCCAGACGGTCCTCCCGAATCTTTGGGCGGACCTGACCGGATTCCTCCGCGGGCTCCAGCGGCTCTCAAAGACAAAGAGCCTGACCATATACCTGTTGCTGAGTAAGGGCATTATCGAGCCGGCCCAAGAGAGCGAACTTGCCGATATTGCCGATGCGGTCTTCCTGTTCCGGTGGGAGGAGAGCACCGGTTCACGGCGACAGCGGGTGATGTTCTTTGAAAAGTTCCGGGGGGTTATGCCCCATCTCGAAGAGCAGGATCTCGTGAAGTTTGCCGTCAGGATATCTACGACCGGGGGATTTGAAGTGAGTAATATCAGGATGGTCATATGAACGGACAACGCGTAAAAGTCGGGATCTCAGGTCTTGATGATATGCTCGGCGGCGGCCTGCTTGCGGGAAGTATCTGCGCCATCATCGGAACATATGGGACCGGAAAGACAACGTTTTCTCTCGAATTTGTCTGGGACGGTCTCAAAGCCGGGGAACGGATCATCTACATCAGCCTTGAGGAACGTGAGGACAGGCTGGTCCTGTACATGAAAAAGAAAGGATGGGATGTGGAGCCGTTCCTCAACAAGTCCCTCTATATCATCAAACTCGACCCGACGGACTTCAATCTTGCAAATAACCGGATCAAAAACGAACTCCCGAACCTGATCAGCGAAGTTCAGGCAAGCCGGGTGGTGATCGATCCCATCTCGCTCTTTGAAGATCTGTTCACAACCGATGCGGAACGGCGCCGCGAGATGTTCCGGTTCATTGAAGGGCTGCGGGACAAGGAATGCACCATCATGATGACATCCGAGACCGACCAGAATAATTCCTTTTCGAGCCGGCACGGCCTGATTGAATACCTCGCCGATACCGTCATCCTGCTCAGGTATGTCCGTTCAAGCGATCTCACGGATGTTCACCTTGCGCTCGAAGTGGTGAAAATGAGGATGTCTGCCCATTCCCGGGAGATCAAGCCGTACGAGATCGAGCAGAC
>NZ_JBAVMX010000021.1:0-2634 GCF_049690535.1 Methanoregula sp.
TCAGTTTTGAGATTTTTTCCGAGGTCATGCCAAATCCCCGGGCAGAAAATGTCATGCAGGGGGCAGAGATCTTCCGGCAGGCCGGATGTTCTGCGCTCGTGGCCGTGGGCGGGGGATCGGTCATCGACTGCGCAAAAGGGATTGGTATTGTCTCCACCAACAAAAGGCCCATCACGGAGTTTGAAGGCGTTGACAAAGTGCTCGTCCCCCCGCCTCCGCTCGTCTGTATCCCGACAACCGCCGGATCGAGCGCTGATGTGTCGCAGTTTGCCATCATCAACGACACCCGGAACAATGTCAAGATCGCTATCATTTCCAAGACCCTTGTACCCGATGTTGCTCTCATCGATCCTGAAACCCTTCTTACCCTGCCTCCCGGACTCACTGCCTGTACGGGTCTTGATGTGCTCACCCATGCGATCGAGGCATATGTGTCCAATGCAAGTTCTCCCCTGACCGATCTCCACGCCCTCGAAGCGATCCGGCTTGTGGAAAGAAATCTTGAAAACTCCATGGAGCACCCCCGCGATCTTTCTCTGAGGGGGGAGATGATGCTCGCGAGCCTGTATGCCGGTCTTGCATTCTCCAATGCGAGCCTTGGGGCGGTTCATGCAATGGCGCACAGCCTTGGCGGGTACCTTGACCTCCCCCACGGCGAATGCAATGCTCTCCTGTTGGAAACGGTCATCATGTACAATTATGCTTCTGCACCGGACCGGTACGACAGTATCGGTGAAGCGATGGGCTGTCCCGTGTACACCGTATCAAAGAATGAGCGGCCCGTGATGATCTGTGATGAAATCCACCGGCTCCGCACTGCCATCGGGATCGGAAAGACGCTCGGGGCTCTCGGGGTGAAAAAAGAGGCGATCCCGCTGCTTGCAGAACATGCGATGCATGATGTCTGCATGGCGACCAACCCCCGGGACCCGAAGAAAAGCGAGATCGAGGCACTCTATGAATCCGCCCTCTGAACAACCGGATGAACGCGGGCAGTTACGTGAGCGGATCATCGGGATGGGGGAGACTTCACTTCACAAAAGTTATTATCCCCTCCTCCAGCAGCGGCTCGCAGAACTCGAACGGTTCCGGGCGCTCATCGATGAGACCAACGATATGATCCTTATGGTCCGGACCCCGGAAAACCGGTGTGTGGATACAAACCATGCCTGTACCGTCCAGCTGGGGTACACGAGCGATCAGCTGCAGGGCATGGACATCCTCTCACTTATTGTGCCGGAAAAACGCGGGCAGTTCCGGAAGGTATTCTCCCATGCCGCCTCCACCGGAACGCAGGAAAAGATCGAAACGATCCTTTGTACATCGCAGGGAGCGGTGATTCCGGCTGAGCTCTTAATCCGGTTTGTTACCTTTGGCAACGAGAGTTACGGGGTTATCGTGGCCCGCGACATCACTGAGCGCCGCCAGTACGAGCGTGCACTTGTTGCCACCCAGAAAAAACTTAACCTGATAAACTCCCTCACCCGAACGGATATCAAGAGCCAGGTTTTTATCGTCCGGGCATATCTTGACGTGCTCCGGCAGATCGCAAAGCATCCTGAAGAGATCGCGATACTGGTCAAACTCCAGGGCACCACCGGGGAGATCCAGGGACAGATCGAATTTGCGGAGAACTACCAGAAACTCGGCGTCCAGACGCCCAAGTGGCAGAATTTTTCCGAGGTATTGCTGTATGCAGTATCGCATCTCCCTCCCATTCATGTAACCCGCACGACAAATCTGGATCGGCTCGAAATTCTCTCAGATCCCCTGCTGGAAAAAGGGCTTACGCACCTGATGGAATACATCTACACCTGCGGGGGGATTGCCGTGCCGGTCCAGATCTCCCATGAGGAGACCGGGAGCGGTCTCTCCATCACGCTCCGGAAAGCAGGCACCGGCATCCCGCCGGATCAGAAAGAATCCCTGTTTGTCTGGGCCCCGGCAAAAACGTCCGGCCCGAACCTTTTTTTTATCCGGGAGATCCTCGATATGACCGGTATTGTCATCGAGGAGACCGGTGACATGGGGGCCCTCTGTTTTGTGATCCATGTTCCAAAAGGCGGGTACCGGAATCCCTGAATGGTTTCTGTATGAAAATTACGGCTGCCCCTTTTAAACTTCACGCCTGAATTTTAAGACCGCAGGGTTTTATTGTTTCAACACCAATAATTATTGTGCTAATTTCAGGAAATTTTTTTATTAATTTTTACGAAGGAGGTTTCCTTTGACTGATACCTACGATGCATCCCACATTACGATACTTGAAGGGCTCACGCCAGTGCGCGAGCGCCCTGCAATGTACATCGGGAGCACCGATACGCGCGGGCTCCATCATCTTGTGTACGAGGTTGTGGACAATTCCATCGATGAAGCGCTTGCCGGGTTCTGTACCTTAATCTCCGTTGTCATCAACGGTGACGGATCGCTGTCGGTTGAGGACAACGGCCGGGGCATCCCGGTCGATGCGATGGAAAAGAACCATAAGAGCGCTCTCGAAGTGGTGCTCACGGTCCTCCATGCCGGTGGCAAATTCGACAAGGCCACCTACCAGGTCTCGGGAGGTCTCCACGGGGTTGGCGTCTCGGTTGTAAACGCCCTTTCATCGAACCTTACCGCCCGGGTCTACCGGAA
>NZ_JBAVMX010000022.1:0-2248 GCF_049690535.1 Methanoregula sp.
GGCTGATCGATTCACGCTGGCTCCCGGCAAATTCGGTGATGACTGATTCTGTCATTCCATTCAACCTCACGGTCTGCCTGATTTTTTAACGTTACTTCTTCCGCGCATAAAAGGGTTGTTCTCATGCGGCCTAAAAACGTCCCTTTTTTCGTACCGGTTTCGTAACCTTCATTCATTCATACTGCGTACATATACGATACTAGGGCAGACGCATTCCCGGGGACTTCCCCCTTACCAACGCCGGTACCGGTACCTGTACCGGACCCGGAACCCCTGCCGGTGACGGAGCCGGAACGCCCCATGATGGAGCATGGCAAAACCCTGTACCTTGCCAAGTGGTCTACCCGGCTCTGGGCGTGGCTCATCGATATCATCCTCGTGATACTCTTCTTAAATATTATCGGGGGCATTCTCGAGCCTTTTAACTGGAAGATGCATTTTCTCTGGGATTTCGGACACCTAGGACTGTTTGACCTCGGGATCGAGACGCTCATCTTCTTCCTGTACTGGACCATCTGTGAAAGTTACAAGGGCCAGTCGATCGGGAAGATGGTTATGAACATCCGGGTCGTGAACCGTGACGGCACAAAGATCCACTGGGGAACCGCCGCGATCGAGAGCATCGGGAAGGCGTTCATGCCAATCCTTGTCCTTGACTGCCTGATCGGGTGGCTTGCGATGCCGCAGACAAAACTCCGGGTCTTTAACCGGATCTCCAATACGATCGTCATAAAAACCGATTATCGTGAGCCTGATGGCATCCTGTACGTCAGGGACAAGGAATAAACGGGTATTTTTATCAGCAGATTTTTTTAAAGTTTTTTCCCGGGGAACGGGGGCCGTGATCATTCGGCTGGTCCCGCGATCTGTTTTTTTAAAATGACTTCCTGACGGGGTCACCTTCGCAGGAGGGATATCAGGCAGCTTGCCACAGGTTCGTGAAGTTTATTGGCTATGCCGCTGTACAGAAACAACATGCCTCTCGCATCAGAACCGGTACGGGATATCGAGTCGATGTACCACAAACAGGACGGCCGTGTACTGATCGAGATCAAGCTGACATCCGTTATCCAGCTCTTCAACTCCTTTGACCCGGCCCCGTTTTACGAGAAAGAGATCGATACAGAAGCAGAACACTATATCGTGGACACGGTACAGGATTTTCCTGCAAAAACAAAATTTATGATCCACATTTACCTTCCCCCTCCCCTCGTGGAGAGCCAGGAAGCAAAAAAGATCATTCCCGCCATCCATAACCATTTCAGGTACAAGATGCTTGTTACGGAACGGAAATTCCGGGCGAAATTCCGGTTTGGCCGGTGGAGCCTGCTTATCGGACTCACATTCCTGGCAATTGCCCTTGTAGCGAGCGAGCTTATTGCGACCAGGACCAATTATCTTCTGCCCCAGCTCCTCTCCTATTCGCTTTTAATCATTGGTTGGGCGGCGATGTGGGAACCGGTCACAGTACTCCTCTACGAGCTCTGGCCGATTATCCGGTTGAAAAAGATCTATGAGAAGATCAGCACGATGGAGATCGAGATCCTGCCCCTGCCCGGATGATTGGCCGGCAGTGTCCCTGTTTTTACCGGTCAGTCCGTTGGCAGGCGGCGCATGGGTACGGCATTTGCGCCTTTGAGGTTGCCGGCGGCAAAATCAAACCGTGCCCGGATACTTTCTGGCAGTTCCCGCTCGGCGATAGGCGCAAAACCAAATGATGAATAAAACGTGACGAGCGGCAGCGTGGAGTACATATAAAGTATCCCTGTGCCGCATGCGGCAACAAGTGCCTGTACCGCTTTTCGTGCATAGCCCCTGTTCCGGAACTGTTCGCCGACAAACACCCCGTCGACTTCAAGACCCTCCGGGTGACGCCGGCACCGGGCGACTGCGGCAAGCGCCCCTTCGACAAACACGCCGAAGATCCGGTCGGTGTTCCGGTCGGCTTTCTGCTGGTGGTATCCCAGCCAGACTGTTTCTGCCCGGTCAAATTCCCCGCTAGAGAGCTCCCTCGCCTCTACGTCGAGGTGGATTCGGGGGTACCGTACGAGAAGGGGACGCTGTGCCCGGGCTGCCACGCCGGCAGCGGTACGGCCGAGCGGGATGTTTGTGGCACAGTCCCTGCTGCCGTACCGGGATATCAGGATGAGTGATACATCCTCCTCCTCTGCACATGCGGCAATCTCCGCTGCCGGGTCGCCGTACCGGACCACGGTTCGCACCCTTCGTGCGGAAATACCCGGCGCTG
>NZ_JBAVMX010000023.1:0-9076 GCF_049690535.1 Methanoregula sp.
ATCCCAAAAAGGGGGGGAGGGGGATACCCCCACCCCCCTCCCCTTCATTCCTTTAACCCGGGGGTACCCTCCCCCCCTTGTGACCGGGCAGGTGGGGGGTATCCCCCTCCCCATCGGTCCCGGCCGGGCGATCTGCAGGAGTTCCTAAAAAAACCGCACACCATTCATCTCACGCTGGAAGTTCCATGCGAACCACAGGATGCAGCCATGCAGAAAAGGGGCAGGATCCGGACAAAGGGGGAGGGGGATACCCCCTCACCCCCCTCACCCTCTTTCCTTTAAGCTGGGGGTACCCTCTCCCCCCTTGTGGCTGAGCGGGTGGGGGGTAGGCCCCCTGGGGAGGATTGGGAAAGTTGTCACTTAATCAATCCCCAAGACTTCCAAGATCCTCCAATAACGTATGTTGTCGAGACAATGTATCAGTTAACTGATTTCTTAATTGAGGGAAATCCACCAATGCTTGTTTTGAGAGGATATAGTCTTTCAAGGTTTTAGTTGGATTAGATTTTTGTTTTTCTTTTAACTCCCTTTTTATCGATTTTTCTACATTTTTTGGTGCAATTTCTAACGCATATGCCCGAGTTCGTTCAATTTCAGAGTACAACAAAATTCCATTAGATATCTGATTAACGCTTTCATTAAGGAGATCAACTTTTTGAGGCAAATCTCTGGGATATAAATTCAAGTTATAATAATAGTAACTATTAGGATCAAATAACCGATTTTTATGATATTGTTTCATCGCTTTATATTTCTCTAATGAGATACCTAAATTCCTCGCTTGCTCAAAATCTCTTTTTTCGCCTTCAAGTGAAAAACCCGGATTATCATCATATTTTCCTTTGTTAATGCCTACAAAATCGGCTCCATTAAATTGCGTCAAGATATCAGATGCAGGTACCTTTTCAGCTTGAATGTTCGGAGTGATCTCTTTTTGGATATGAGTATAGTATAAGACAGGCGTCACGGATCTCATTTTGCTATTAATCAATGTTCTAATTGATCGGATATTCGCGATATAGGACTCATCGCATTGGCGAGCTAAAAAATTTAGCCAAATATTTGAATATTTTTTCTCCGCATAATGATCTAATATTCTCTCAATATCCTCTACTGGAAGGTTTAATTGTAATGGAGCAAAAATTGGCTTCTTGTTCCATTGCGAGAGAATCCTTATGGAGTTATCAACATGATCCAGATATTCTCCAATTGAAAGAAGGGGCCTATTATTACTATCTAATAATTTGATATCTGGGACTAATACACAAGCTTTAGATCTTGAATAAATAAAATTTAAAAGAAAGATGATACTAGTCTCATCAAAGGGTTCGATATGTCGGGTCGTTTTTTCCCCTTTTGTCTCTTTAGTAATAGCAATTTGTTTATATGGATTTTTGGGGAAAACTAATGATAATGTAGTGAGTGAAAGATTTTCCCATAATTTACTATCAATTTTAAAAAACGCTGTAAGTTTTTGGTTGCGTTCATCCCCACTTGCTTTAGTTAGTAAATATCTGAGATCATTCCAAGCATCATATCCTCTTACATAACGTCCGTTTTCTACAATTTTTTCATCAATTGATGAGGTAAAACTATTGAAGACATCCCAAGATAATTTACGCCCAGAAAATACTTTAAATGGAGTCTCTACGGACCGATTCAAATTATCAAAAGTGATTTTACGAACACAATAATCGGGATGTTTCAACGAAGAGGTAATAGGATCGACCGTTATGTGAGGATCATATTCTTCCATTTTTATTATCATCCTGTAATTGGGTAATCAACGGGATAAGGATTGCGCTGTATATTTTGCGATCTAAACTACATGGCCGCACTTTTCTATCCGATATAATTGTTTCATATGTTTCAAATGCTTTTTTCATTTCTAAAAGGAGTTTAAGAGTGGTTTCCGGAGAGAGTGATTTGTCGATATAACAACAATTTTTAATAAAACCAATTGTCCTAGTCAATTTATTTGATAAATCTTTGAAATTTGCTTTCACAAATTTATAAGCGACAGAATCATCTAAAATTAGAAATTTCAAATTATAATGTTCATTGAGGTGATAGGCAATTCCTATTGCTTCATATTCACCATCATCTTCATGTTTTTTTGATCTTTTAAAAAATGGTCTAATTAATTCAAAAAAATCTTCCTCTTTTACATAGATTGAATGAACAAACACTTCATCAATTAATAAGGAATTCGGAATTTCATTCTGCAATTTATTACCTATAAAAAAGTCATATTTTGACATCAATAAAAGCAATACTTCCCTTTTGCGGATGTCGGTTTCGCAACAACAGAAAAACGATGAATCTGCGACAATATTTTCAGTCATATTTTAAGCGTCAATTGTAATTTCTTCAAATCGTTCAGTGTCAATTAGACCGACTTTTAACAAATTTTTCGCAAGAGATACCCGTTTCCGTTTAATATTATTGTAAATTTTCGAATATTCCGTATATTCGGGATATGTTGAGTAAATTAAAAGCAATAATTCCTCCGGAGACAGTTTATCATAGATCTCCCTTACCATGTTTATTCCCGATAGAAGCGGTAATAAGGATTCCCTTTTTTTAGCCTCTGAATAAAATTTTTTGTATTCCTGACGTCCAGTATCTGTTAATTCTACATACCCTCCAGTTAATTCATCCGATGGGGGTGGCGGGTAATACTCCCAACAATTGTTTAAATAAAAAGGATTACGAATTATTTTCGAGATTTCCTCGGAATATGGCCCTTTATAATGTTTAACAAAATTAAGATAATGATGAATATCTGGATGGAAATTCCAAAGCAAAAATACTTCTTTCTCCAGATGCAGGATAGAGACAGGTCTATCTATAGCACCTAATGTAAGCAATACAAAATTTTCAAGTGCTTTAAGTCTGTCTACCATACACATTTTCTCTTTATTCGGGAACTCACAAATCTTTCAATTGTCCGTTATTTGAGATAATTCGCATTTACATTTTACTTTATAACTAATTTATCTTTACAAAACAGTAGTTTATAAATGAAAGACCGTGTGGCATGAAAGTAAAGGTTTGTGATTAGCACCCCCCGCGCTCCCCGATTAAGTTAACCACACGGCTTTACTCATCCGGCCCCGCATAACCCCCGGATTCCCGAAATAACTACCAAAATATTCGAATCTATCGCTGGCTATATAACCTGCCGTATCCTTGAAAAAATAATCACAATGTCCTTGGATTTCTGCACACGGGTAACGAGGAAGGTCGCGAAGGCCGGGTACCAAAAGAAGGTCGCCCGCCGCATCGCGACGTTCTGCTACCTCTCCATGACGCTCGTGTGCGGGCTCTTCGGGCTCTTTGACAAACTGAACTTACCGATTCACCTGATCACCGGTTCCGGGATGCATGCAGCGGGTGCCCGGGCCGGGAGCGTATCGCCCGCCTCTTCTCTTATACGTCGGTGACCGCCGGTCCGGTCGTGGCTGGTACGTGCCAGTATTAGATAGTGCGAAAACGGCTCCGCGTACCGCTTCGCATAGCAGGGTGATAGTTTCGGCACAGGGCCGGGGCTGTCGATCTCTCCCGGGCCGGCGTTTTTGACATATTCGGATGAGCGGACGCGCTCCTCCCCGTATCGCAGGACGAACACCAGGAATCAGAAAAGAAGTGAAAACCATGCAGTACTCAGAAACCAACGAACAGGACGTGATTACGCCGGGTGCGATGGCATCCGGTGCCTCGTACAGCAACCGGATTAATCCCTGCGGGAAGATCGCAGGTGAGACAAGAGTAACCTGCCGGGCAGGAACGGGAGGTGAACTGACCGCTGGCCCGGAGAACTATATCCGCTGCAATGCGATCATCATCGACGCGATGCGCATCCTGGATTGCCGTGGGTATCTCCCGGTACTGGTGAGAAAATCGAAGATCCCTATCGACATCTTTGCCATCCGGCCGGAAGCGACGCTTATTATTGAGGTAGTCCGCTCACGCAAAGCCCTGCCGGATGCACCCACGGTTGTCCGTGAGTGCAAAAAGGAGATCGATTACCTCCGGGAGATGCAGTCCTCTTCGCAGATCAGAAAGATGCTCTGGGTCTATTCGCCCCAGTGCCGGTGGAGGTTCTACGATGTGTTCCCCGGCGGCATCTGGCTGGCGAAGGATATGATGGAGGGAGATGGGAAGTAAAACCCCACACTTTTTCTTTTTTAGAAGGTCTAGAGCAAACGAGTTCTGATATTATCCGGTTCGTTCCGAAACCAGCGATGAACCAATATTTTTCATGACCGTGTTCAGATCTTTTCTTTCATGCGCCGGTTCATTTCGCATACCGGCAACAACAACTACCTCGTTAACATCAAATTCCAGCATCTGAAACATTTTTTTCGTATAGTCAAAATATACCTGGAACATGCCGGGATCCGGATTGCCTTGGGTAAACACAAGAATCAGTTTCTGTTTCGCGACTTTTTCTTTGTAATGCGGTGAGAACCGCGGAGAGATGTGCGCAAACAACCTGTCGGTAAATATCTTCGCCTGACCACTCATCTGCCCCATGTAAACCGGCGAGCCGAGGACAAGGGCATCGGCCTGCTCAATCGCCCCGTACAGTTCCTGCATGTCGTCATTGATACTACAACCCCGATCGCTCCCGTCGTGGCAGCAAAGACAACCCCGGCACGGTTGTATATCAAGATCGCTGAAATACCAGGATTGCGTTTCGGCGCCCTGTTCCTTCGCACCTTCGAGTATTTTGTTTACGGTCCAGGCGGTATTGCCTTCTTTCCGCGGACTTGCAATAACTCCGATGATCTTCATTTTTTTTCTTTGTATGTCTGATGGAAGGATATAGCTATTCTGTCACGTATCCGGGCTCACAGGATACAGAATACTGTTCTTCCTGCCCTCATTTTCCTCTTTTTGCACGCCAAACTTCCCGGATCCCGGAACCGGCCATGTTTAAGCCCCGGATTACAACCCTCCGCGCACGCGTAATACCCCATATGTGTCACAGGTATGTGTCAACGGGCGCCCCGAGACAACAAACAAAAAAGGAGATGAAAAAAATGGCAGACTTCACACAGAGCACAAACGTGAAGAGTGCGGTCCGCAAACTTGCGGAACCCATCGGCGACATCAGCGCGTTCAACGCGATGATCCAGTCCGTTATCCTGAACAATCCGTTCGGGTGTGTATCGTATATGAGCTCGGGCGCCAGCCACCCGCCCGTAGAAAAGATCAGGGAGACGTACACGGCAAGAATCGTGTACCAGGACGAGGACGCGAAAGTCGTCGGCAGGGCAGCAGACACGTACGACTCGGTCGCCGGCTTTGCCGCCGGCATCGCAGCCATCCTCGCAAACGTCCCGAACAGCACGGCCCACGGCGGCACACCGGTCCACACCGCGGACGGGGACAGCTACTCGGCAACCCTCAGGTGCCATGACCCCAGCGGGGAGATGTTCTACGTGAACTTCACCCGCCAGCAGGTCACCATCTCGTCCTACGAGGACGACAGCATCCGGACCCGGATCGAGACCTGGGCAGACAGCGTTCCGGCCCTCGCATGAGGTGAGCGCCATGGACACCTCGATCATCATCACCGGAGCATTCCTCGGCACAGGACTGCTCGCCTACGTGGTAATTCCCGGTCTGCTCGTCATGTGGGACCGGGTCCTCGACCACATGGAAGAATCAGAGAACAACAAGCACCCATAATGCGAAAATCGGCAAAGGAGGGGGTGGGGCTCCCCCTCCCGCCGGGTGCCGGGACGGTTTTTGCAGGGAGAACTGAGTCTCCACCCATCAGTCCACGTCGGCCGGAGCAAGGCGGCTTGCCCCCAACACAACCTGTCTTTCATTAACGCAACCCTGCATGAACAAATAATCCGTTATGAGACCCGGTTTTATAATTCAGGCTTTAAATACCCAGATTTTCCGAATATAGTTTCGAAACCTTTTAATCAAGATCTCACTAATTTTACACTAACCACAAAGAGTTTAACTCGATGTGCGTGGCATTGCATTTTGAATACTCTCGTGCATTCGCACGCAGGGAGGAGGCTAAATGGAACATATTGTATTTGGCATAGGAATTACTGCATTGGCAGGAGCTCTTGCCACCGTAGCCGGTTCCGCGGAAGATACTGAATCCAACATCGGGTCGCAGGGAGACCCGAACTCACAGGTTCAGCTCGCACCGCAGATGGGTTTCGTGCACCGCATATTCAATAAGGCGGTCGCCGGAGAACCCCCGGCATACGGGCTTTGGTGTGCTCTGGGCGCTGGACTTGCATGGGCCTTTTTGGCTATGCAGGTAAACGCGGTCCTCGCAATCGTCCTGGGCTCAATTCTTGCAGTCTTCGTTCAGGGAGTCTATGCGACAACCGCATACCTGGGCAGAACCGCAAGTCTTTCCAAGTTCGGCCAGCCGGTCTACGTGGATATCTTAAAGTCCATGACAACGGTTGCCATGGCTCATGCCTTTGTTGCAATTTTCTGTACGACCACCATTTGTTACCTGATCAACACCGCACTGGGACACCCGTTCCCGCTGCCGTTGCTCGGGTTCATCTGGGGAATTACCCTCGGGGCTGCAGGGTCAGCAACAGGTAACCCATACTACGGCAAGGAACGCCAGTACCAGAACCAGAAGTTCGGTGCCGGTGTCCCCATCTCAGCATCCGGCAACATCGTCCGGTATGCAGAGGCCGGAGAACGCAACTCGCTCGACAACGGATTTTTCACCGCAAAGTTCGGCGGGCCCGCATCGGGACTCTGTTTCGGCCTGATCGTATTCCTTGAACTCTGGCGTACCATCGTTTTCGATCAGGTCGGAGCCGGATGGGGAGCGATCATTGTCGGTATCCTGATCATCCTGATCTTCACTATCGTTGACAGGTACATCGAGGTCTGGGCACGCAAGAACTACGGACCCTACACGGCCCCGGTAAAGGAGGCAGCACCATGACCGCAATCGCAGCAAAGCCGGCAGCAGGCTCGGCAATCAACACCACCGCCATGGTGGTCGGTGTTGTACTGCTCATCATCCTTCTCGGGATCGCCTACGTGGTCTCTCCGGGTCTCGGCCTCATGGCCCTGATCGGCGTTATCATCGGCGGTGTCCTGATCGGATTCGGTGTCCACTTCGTGCCGGTCGGCGGCGCACCCGCAGCAATGGGTCAGGCACCCGGTATCGCAACCGGTGTCGCGATGCTTGCCGCAGGCGCAGGACTCGCCGGACTCTTTGGCGGCGCCTGGGCAGCAGACCAGGGACTCGTCATCGCAGTCATCACCGGTGGAGTCGGCGGCGGAATGATGATGGCCATCACCTGTATGATGGTGAACTTCGTCTACGTCTTTGGCATGGGTATACCCGCGGCCTCAGGCAAGGTAGCAAAGGACCCGATCACCGGGGACACCCAGCCTGAATACAAATCGCAGGGTACCGAAGGCCACGGTCTTCCGTTCGTCTCGTTTGTGGGCGGTGTCATCGGCGGTGTTCTCGGTGGAGCGGGCGGAACGCTCATCTACCTCGAACTCCTCGGCCTCTACAAGGCAACACTCCCGACTGTCATGAATGCATCCGCAGCTCAGGTGCTCCCGATCGCAATCTCCGTCGCAGGAACGTTTGCCATCGGTATGTTCCTTGTAAACGCGGTGCTGACTGCCTACAACATCACAGGAACAATCGAGGGCCCGCACGACCCCAAGTTCAAGCGCTGGCCACGGGCCATCGTTGCATCCGCGGTCGCATCGGCGCTCTGCGGGCTTGTGGCGATCCTGATCGTCACGATCTGAGGTGTTGAAATGACCGTTAAAGTTGAAGTAATTGAAGGAGGCGTCCCGCACCCGAAGATCCTGGTCGCAGGACTCGTCTGCACCCTCGTGTGCCTGTACCTCTCCTATCTCAATGTATACACCAACACCGCGTACTTCTCGTTCTTCGGCGGACTTGCCGTCATTGCAGCCCTCATCTGGGGAAGCAACACCATCAAGGTGCTGTGCAGTTACGGTATCGGTACCGGTGTACCTTCAGCAGGTATGATCGCATTCGGTTCCGGTGTCATTGCAATGCTTCTTGCAACCAAGTTTGGCATTGCAGCACCCATCGTTGCACTCGTCCTTGCAGCAGTCATCGGGCTCATTCTGGGGTACCTCGCAAACGATGTCCTCAACATGAAGATCCCGGTAATGATCCAGTCGCTCACTGAGCTCGCCGTTGTCGGTGCACTCACCCTCATGGGCTTTGCTGTCCTTATCACCGGCAGCTTCACGTTCACCGGCCTGACCACCGGATCCGTAACCCTGTTTGGCGCACTGTCCATGCCCAGCTACCAGGTCTCGTTCATCGGTGGCGGGCTTACGGCCGTTGCATTCCTGCTCGGAGCAATCGCAATCCAGCACCCGTTCAACGCGTGCCTGGGACCAGGCTGGAAACAGGACCGGATGCTCATGCTCACCGCAGAGTGCGGGTTCCTGAGCATGATCGTGGCAGCCGTCATGTCGTTTGCCCTCATCGGTACCGGAGCAGCCATCATCTCGCTCGTCATTGCACTCATCGGCTGGCTCTACACCTACTGCGAGTACATCAAACTCTCGAAGCGCGATGCATATGCATGGCTTGACTCAAAGCCGATTCCCGACGTGGAGGGACACTAACTATGGCATACGTCATTGTTCTTCCGGAATTCGGACTTGTCGCTGACCCCATGGTCGGCATTATCACAAGCGCCGGCGAGTCACTCTCACCCGTGGCGGAAAAGGTAACCTCCCTTGAGGCATCAGCAGACGATCTGGTCAACATGCTCTCAGGAGAAGGAAACTATGTCGCATCCTTCCCGGGCCGTGAGAAGACCCTCACCATTGGTGGCAGCATCAGTGCATTCTGGTACGGGCTTGCCATCGGACTACTCATTGCAGGAGTCATTGCATTCCAGCTGGTAAAGGTGGGCTGATATGGCAGACAAGAAATCACCGGCAAGTGGATGGCCCCTTGTAAAAGGCGACTTCCACTCAGGAGATGCAAACAGCTGCGTTGCTGTTATCACCATGGGTTCCCACCTCGATGAACAGGGTATCTGTGATGCAGGCG